>NZ_JBYTBS010000009.1:0-185811 GCF_058789495.1 Paenibacillus sp. FW126-R14
TGTCCACAAAATAGACCCTCAAGTTAAAATAGGGACGAATCAAGGATAAACGACTTCGTAGTCCTTTTAGGACGAGCGCGTTTGTCAAGGTAGATGCGAAGCAAAAGTATAAAACTTATACTTTCTTATCTACTAAAGAAAACCTAACCTGCGGCTGGGTCCTTGTCTAAACTCCGTACGTTTGCGTGTGAGGAAGTCCTGTCTCTAATCACGTTTCGGACCTAGCAGCCGTTATCTTCGTGAAAAGCGCGGTGTCTCTCTGCTAACAGACACTAGAGTCCTTATTTGCTCATTAGGAGGAGAAATCAGCCCCCAAATGAGCGAATAACAGCGCTGGTGTCCGTTACATGCTCGTAGGGTTGCTCTCCATCGCATTAGGGCCACTCAGTCCGTTAGCGAGGACAAATATACTGCGCTAACGCCATTACGTCTGCTCGACCAAAGGCAAGGTGGAGGTGCGGTTGTAAGCAGAAAGAAGCTCGTACACTTCAATACGCGCTATACGCTCACTATGCTGCACTTTGTGCAACATAGTGCGGGCATCTTGCGGCTAGAGCTCTCTCTCATTGTACAAAGTACAATGATTTCGCTAGATTTGCGCTGAAAACTAGCTTTTGAGGGTAAATGGTTGTATAAAGTGCAATATAGCTGCCGGAGAAGCGAAAATATGCCGATATCGTTGCACAAAGTGCAATGTAGCTATGTTGTTCAAAGTGTTCAGAGTTGCAAAATAGCAATACTATCCGAAGTTAAGATGGGAGCGAGGAAGTACAGGGTAAGTACCGAGCGCGAGGTGAGGATCCGTTGTGAGGATGTGTTGTAAGCATGCTGAAGCGTGTGGGCTTCAGCATGCACTATGCAAAAAAGAGACCAGCCTCATATAGATTCATCATCTACTTGAGAATAGTCTCTTTCTTTTCAGGCAAAATGGACCTAAATGCGGGGCATTGCGTAACTACAGAGTTTTACTAGACCGCGAAGCTGAAGCTGCACGCAGTCTAATAGGATCCGTTTTAGTTAGTACACATGCTAAATCCTTCACGCCGTTAACGTTGTTCCTTATAATGCTCTTTGATCGCCAGGAACTCGTCCAGGTGCTCTAAAAAAAGATCCACGACAACAGGATCGAAATGACGGCCGCGTTCCGTATTCAATAAATCCAGCACGCGATCCAACTCCCATGCTTTCTTGTAGACGCGATCGCTGCAGAGCGCGTCAAACACATCCGCCACCGCCGTGATGCGGCCATAGAGGTGAATAGACTCGCCGCTGAGTCCTTGCGGATATCCTGTGCCATCAAACCGCTCGTGGTGCTGCTGGGCGATGACGGCTGCGGCATTCAAAACTTGCTTGTTCGAATGCTTCAGCATCTCATACCCCAGATTGGAGTGGGTTTTCATGATTTCGAATTCTTCTGTGGTCAGTGCGCCGGGCTTGTTCAGGATCGCATCCGGAATTCCGACTTTCCCCACATCATGCATCGGTGATGCCAAACGAATGACTTCCGCTTCTTGCTCGGACAGTCCGTATTTCAGCGCCAATAAGCGCGAATATTCAGCTACTCTCTTCACATGGTGTCCCGTTTCCCGGGATCTTGTTTCCGTAATCTCACCCATGGTGTAAATAATTTCCTGCTGTGTGCTTTCCAATTCCTCGTTCAAATATATATTCTCAAAAGCGACGGAAACGTTCGTACAGTAAATATCAATCAAATAACGCTCCCACTCGCTAAGCTCTTTAAACCCGTTCATATAAATGACGTTTTCCATCCCCATTTTGCTTTGGAAATAAATCACAAAACGGTCCGAGGCGAAACTGCTTTTTTTGGTTTGAAAAGCTTGTTCAATCTCCTCGAGAACGTGCAAAGGAACGACATCGCGGGCTCTTTCATCCTGGTTGGACGCATAATCGCCGCTGGCCGCCAAAATATAAATGTCCTCGACTCCTTTAGTTACAGCAAAGGAGCAGTGCAGGGCGTTTTTATGTAAATTCACAATGGAAGTCATCTGCGTCAAAACCCCTGAAGCAAACTTCTTCATGGATTGAAGCTCGAACAGCGTAGCGGAAGATTTAATGATTTCCTCCAGGCCTGATCTGCTTTTCTCAATCGTTCTCAAGTCCCGGTAAGAGCGCAGCGCGGTAACGACGGTCGTGAACAGCTTTTGAGTCGTCAGCTCGGTTTTTTCCTTATAATCATTAATGTCATATTCCATAATGACCGTACGTTCAGGAGCTTGCCCTGGCTGACCCGTACGTAAAATAATACGAATCGCCGTATTTTTCATTTCCTCGCGTATATATTTTACAATTTGAAGCCCGGCGTCTTCCTGCTCCATAACCACATCAAGCAAAACTAAGGCCGCATTGGGCTGCTGCCGTAAAACTTGCTTAGCTTCTGCAGCGGAGTATGCACTGTGAAGCTCCAGCTTTCTGCCGTCAAATTCAAAATCTTGCAGAACCATCTTTGTCACTTGATGAACTTGTTTTTCATCATCGACAATTAAGACGATCCACGGATCTTGTTCCAGTACCGCGTCATCCGAGGTAACGTCCTCTTCTTCATCAGCAAATAGAAGTTCATCCTGGTCCATTAACCCATCCTGTCTTGTCATAGCTCGGACTCCTCCTCTTTTGGAATCGTAATAACAAATAAACTTCCTTGCCCTAATGTACTATAGCATTGGATAGTGGCATTCAACGATTGCGTAACGAGATTATAAACGATATTCATGCCCAAACCGGTTCCGCCTTTGCCACGGCTTGTCGTGAAGAAGGGATCGAATATTTGATCGAGCACGGTCTGCGTCATCCCTTTGCCATCATCGGAGTAAGCCAGCACGATATGATCTTGCTGCTCCGTGACACGTAAGCATAAGCTTCCTTCTTCTTCCGGCGCATAGGCATGGTTCAATGAATTCATCACTAAATTCGTAATAATTTGGGATAAAGCTCCCGGGTATGTATATAGATTCAGACGGTCGTCGCAATAGACGTCCACACGAAGTCTTGTTTTCTTAAGCGAGGGCTTCAAGCTGGCAACGATGCCCTCCAGATATTCCCGCATCTGAAAGGTGCGTTTCACCTCAACACTTTGATCCACAGAAATTTGCTTAAAACTGCGTACTAAAGAGGAGGCACGTTCCAAATTCGACTGCACCATGGCATTCGTTTCTCCGATCACGGAAAGGAACTGCTCCAAATCGGACTTTTTCATCTTGCCCGTCTCATACAAGCCCCGGAAATCCTTCGTCTTCTGATCCAGATAAGATATCGCCGTAACGCCGATTCCGATTGGTGTATTGATTTCGTGGGAGACGCCGGCCACAAGATTCCCTAAGGCCCCCATTTTCTCCGACTGTACCAGCTGGTCCTGCGTAATCTGCAGCGTATTCAGCGCATACTGCAGCTCCTGATAGCGCTCTTCCAAATTTGTGACCATATCGTTGAATGCTTCGGATACCTCCATAATTTCGGGGGAAGTCTGGAACTGCAGCTTCGGCAGCTCTCCTCCCTGCTTGACGATTACAGCGGCTTCGCGAAGCTTTTTTAATGGGCGAATGACGACTTTCCGTAAAATAAGCCATAGCATAGCGGATAAGACAATCGCAATGGACATGCCGACAATCAAAATGAGTTTCGTACGTTCCTTAAGCAGCTTGGTCTCCTCGGAAGAGTCTAAAATGACCTCCACAGCTCCGACAACGCCCCCATCTTCTTGCAGCGGCGCAATTAAGCGGACAACCGGTTTGTTGCTGTGAGCCATAGGAAGCCGGTCGACGAGCGTTTGGTCCTGCTTGGGGATGACGACGTTTGCCGGATCCAGACGATCCCCGACGATCGCGCGATCGGAAGCTGCCAATATGGTCCCATCATTGCCGTACAACTTCAGCTCGAGTACCCGGCTGTTTTTGTATTGAATATAATCAAAAATTTGTTGTACGTCCGTAACTGAACGGGACTCTTCATACCGTCCGTTGATCGCGATGGTCATGCCGCTGATTTGGCTCACATAGGCTTCTCTGATGGATTGATTCAAACTCATGGTGTCGAAGACCATCATCGTCGAAACCATGACGACCGTCACTGAAGATATAAGAAATACAATTCGTTTCTGTAAACTGATTTTCTTTTGCATAAAAGGCATAGGTATGAGGGCTCCTATTTCACTTCAAACGTGATCGTTTTGCTAACGTCGTAAGGGGTATGATCGTTGTTATGCAGGGACACCTTGACTTCATGCGGGCCTTTGCTTAAATGGTCGAACGTTTGCTCCTTGTCCGTCGCGATGATCTTCTCGCCATTATCCAGGGAAATATGAACATGTCCTTCTCCCTGAACACGTTGTTGATTATAATGCTCTTTGGATAGCTTCAAATCCGTAGTCAACTGCAGGGCAGCAGTGTCTCCGTTAACAGCCGCACTGACCTCTAACGTAGGCGTATAGGTATTTGCCGGCGCCGTGCTCGTTTTCGCTTTCCCGCACCCGGAAATCAAGAAGGTTAGCGCGGCAAGCAAGCACACGCTTTTACAAACTTTCATCTTTTCAACCCCTATGTAAGCGCTAATTGTCTATTCATGTCAAAAAAAAGCTATCCTCTCTAGCTTATGAATATTCATACGGTTTGTCCACTTATATTTTGGAAACAATCCCCTCTGCGATCGCATTCATTCTTGTATTCACAATTTTCTGACTTTCGTTGTCGAATAATCATGAGAAGTCTCATAATTTGCGCTTCCCCAGGAAATAATTTCATTTCCCTATTGTAGAATGATTTCCCCATGTTTGGAGCAATGTAGTAAAGTCGCTGTTCACTTTCAAATAATTCGATTCCTAGGAGGCTCTCCCCTATGTCCGACACCCGTGAGTTTTCGATGCAGGTCCAACACGCCATTGATGCAGCAGATCAAGCCATCCGTCTGGCTCAAGACGCTGAGTATAAACTGCAAAGAGCTATTGTTCAGTCTCATCCTCAAGATATCCAGTCTGCCCAAGCCGCTCTCACGCAGGCCAAGCATAAAGTCAGGGATGCACAAGCGCAGCTTCAAACTTACGATAACGAGCAATATGGACAGCAAATCCAGCAAACGATGGAGCAATTGACACAAGCTGCTCAAGACGTCGAGGCCAATCAGGTGAAATTTCACACCCCTAAGCAAATTCGATAGGTCGGTTTTAGGTAAAAAGTGATCGAAATTCGATCGCTTTTTCTTTTTATATAAACAATATGTTAAACTACGTAGGAAGGTTTTCAAGTTATTTGGGGAGGCACTACATTTCATGCTCGTTATCGGAATTGCCGGTGGTACCGGTTCAGGAAAAACTACGGTTGCCAGATCGATCATCAACAAGCTGGGATCCACGAACGTAACATTAATTTCTCAGGATAATTACTATCTTCATCATAGTGGTCTTACGTATGAAGAACGGGAGCGCATTAACTACGATCACCCTCGTGCATTCGATAATGAACTGCTTCTTAAACATCTGAACGAACTGAAAAACGGAAATGCGGTCAATATTCCGGTCTATGATTTCGCGCAGCATGGCCGCTCGAAAGAGACGATCCGAATTGAGGTTAAGCCTATCGTACTGCTTGAAGGCATTCATGTGTTAACCGATGAGGAGCTGCGCGGCGCTTTGAACATCAAAGTGTTCGTCGATACGGACCCGGATGTCCGGATTTTGCGCAGGCTTTCGCGTGACATCAATGAACGGGGGCGCACGCTGCAATCGGTCTTCGATCAGTATTTGACGACAGTGAAGCCGATGCACGATGCTTTTATCGAGCCTTCCAAGAAATATGCGGACATAATCATTCCCGAAGGCGGCGAAAACCAAATCGGCATCTCCATGCTGACGATTTTGACTGAGCGGTATATGACGGATCAGGCGGCCAGCTACGAAATAGGCTAACAAAACAAAGACACTCTTCCCTTAACTAAGGTTGGAGTGTCTTTATTTTATGCGGAATTTTCACGGCGAAAAATAAGTCCGGATAGGGCAAATATCACATAAATAAGGCTGAGCATATAAAAAATACTTGCTGCGTTCGAATACCGGATGGCTAGCCCCCCGATTAAAGGGCCGGCAATGCTCCCTACACTGTACTGGATTGAGGCCAGGACGTTGGCTGTAGGCAATAAATGCTTAGGTAAAATATCTGCCGCGTAGGCGAGCCCAAGTGAAAAGAACGAACCGACCATCCCTCCGGCAATGCCGAACAACACGCCGATCCACCAGACATTCGCTCCCGCAAACGGGATACATAGAAAAGCAGTAGCACCGATAAGTCCGGATGAAATAAGAATTTTCTTCCGCCCGATGCGGTCACTCCAAATACCGAGCGGCAGCTGCATAATGAGACTGCCTACCCCGATGACGGGCAGCAGGACTCCGATGCTAGGCTCTGAGAGGCCGATGCGCAAGCCATAAAGCGGAAAATTGCTGTTCATCGAGGCTTCCATATAGCCGTAAAGCAGCGAAGTGATGAGCGGGAACCATGCGATGGCCGCCACTTTGGTTGCGCGTTTATGCACGGGTTCCACGCGTTCTCCCCGTTCAGGGCGTTCATTAGTCAGCTTTGTCAACAGCAGCAGAACGAAGAGGAAAAAGCTGCTTGTGGTCAAAAACGGCACCCAAATGCCTGCTTTGAGCAGCGTAATCCCGATTGGCCCTAAACTAAACCCTATGCCATAAGCCATGCCATACAACGAAATATTCCGTCCTCTGTGCTCTTTAGGGCTTGACGTTACAATCCATAATTGCGTGGCATAGTGCAAGGCGCTGTCCCCTACGCCAACCAACAAACGGAGAGCAAACCAAAACCCCGCCTGCTGCCAAGCAGGGAACAGACAGGTGGCCGTGATAATGAGCCCCATCCCAACCATGATGACCGGCTTGTAGCCGAAGCGCCTAACCGGCTTCTCTATGAAAAACATCGTCGAGAAGATCCCGATATACAGCGCAGCCGCGTTCAAGCCATTTGCATCCGCAGAGACGCCCGAACGATCCAACAAAATCGTTAGCAGCGGCAAGAGCATGCCTTGACTCATGCCCGCAACGATAATAACCATAATTAATATGGTTAATTTATTAGGAACAAGCTTATGCTTAAGCGCCGTTTCCAAAACGAACGGTTTCCCATCTTTGCGCATATTCCGTCAGTCTACCATGGAGTGGAACATGGAACTGCTCGTTAATGTAAAGCCTTAGATTTTTAATCCATTCCTTAAAGGACGGATAAGTGACGAAAAGATTAGCATAGCGGTCACTTAGGCATAAAAAATAAGGTCCTGGCGACTTGTCCGTCAAAAAATGAAGCGAAGTATCCAGCGGGGTATATTTCTTCCGCTTTCCTTCCCACGTGTCCAAATCCAGCTGTACCGATGAATTCGTTTGTTTAAGCAGGCTTTCCAAATGCTTCACCCTCGCATGATAGGGAGCTTTGCTTGGAATGTCCATTCTGCGGAGCGTTTCTTCGTGCTGTGGATAAAAAATGGCCCGAACAAACTTTTTTTCCTCCGCCCATGCCGCAAAAGCTTGCATGTCGGCTTCCGTCCAATCCTCAAATGTTTCGAACACAAAGATGGTGCCTTTGCGAGTTTGTGCCGGGGGTTCGTACCCAAAGGGCACCTTAATCTGCTCTCTTGCCATTCGTGTCCTCCTCTAGTTGTCATAGCTTGCTCACACTTGCCTAGTACACTATTGTAGCATACCCTTAAAGTTCCGCGAAATCAGTGCCCGATTGGCTTTACCGCGCTCATTGCGATATACTTTCTAAGTAATAATATTCAATTAAGGGAGACCTAAGAATGAGAGATCCACGACTTCAAACTTTTGCCCGCAACATTATCCGTTATTCGGTAAGTCTTCAACCTGGAGAAAACATTTTGATCGAAATGATCGGCGTCAAAGATCCTGAACTTGCCAAATGCTTTATCGAAGAAGTATACGCCGTAGGCGGCAAGCCATTCATCGAGCTGCGCGATCCTATGATCACAAGAAGCTTGCAAATGAAAGGCACACAAGAGCAGTTCAGCCAGTGGTCCGAATTTGAGCTCGCACGCATGAAGCAGATGGATGCTTATGTTGCAGTTCGCAGCGGAGACAACATTACGGAATCGTCGGATGTTCCGGACGAGCAAATGCGCCTTTACTTGAAATACTTCCAACGCCCGATCTTCGACGAGCGCATTAACAATACCAAATGGTGCGTCATGCGCTATCCGAACCCTTCCATGGCCCAACTGGCCGGCAAAAGCACGGAGGAATTCGAAGATTTCTACTTTAACGTCTGCAATCTCGATTACAGCAAAATGGCGGCAGCAATGGAATCGCTTGTCCAGCTTATGAATCGCACGGATAAAGTTCGTCTTGTCGCCAAAGGCACGGACATCTCTTTCTCCATCAAAAATATCGGCTCAGTCCCATGCTCCGGCCTAAGAAATATTCCGGATGGCGAAGTGTATACAGCGCCTGTGAAAGACTCTGTCAATGGTGTAATCAGCTACAATACGCCGACAATTTACTCCGGCACTTCTTTCGAGAACATTGTTCTTCGTTTCGAAAATGGCCGCATTGTTGAAGCAACGAGCAATGACACCAAGAAATTAAACGATATTCTGGATACGGATGACGGCGCGCGTTATATCGGTGAATTTGCAATCGGTGTGAATCCTTATATCAAACATCCGATGAAAGACATTTTGTTCGACGAGAAGATTGACGGCAGTATCCACTTCACGCCTGGCCAAGCCTATGAGACCGCGGACAACACGAACCGCTCATCGGTTCACTGGGATATGGTATTGATCCAACGTCCTGAATACGGCGGCGGAGAGATTTATTTTGACGATGTGCTCATTCGTAAAGACGGCCGCTTTGTCATTCCGGAACTTGAAAAACTGAACCCGGAAAACTTAATGTAATAAAATAAGCAGTTGAAGCTCCGGAATCTGGGATTCGGGCAGCCTCAACTGCTTTTTCATTACTAACCAAGCCAATGGAATTGTATGCCATCGGGGGATTCGTCAACAATTGGCCGTACGGATGGAATGAGCCGTTCGGCATCTTTCACAAGCTCTTGCTTGGCCGCCGACCAAGCCGATCCTTGTGATCCTTGAATCTGTACCTCTGCGCCTTTGGGAACGAAAGGAAACAACTGCTGCACATCCCCATTCGTCAGCCTTATGCAGCCGAGCGATTTATCCGCGCCGATCGAGCTCTCGTCGTAAGTGCCGTGCAGCGCGATGGCACCGAGCCCCAAGCCCGCTTCCCCGTAGCTCTGAGCATGGCTTCCTTGAGGGTTTTGCACGCGGTCTATTACCTGGAAACGGCCTTGCGGCGTACGATCATTCGAACCAAGACCGATTACTTTATCCCATAAAATATGATCTCCGCTAACAAGCTTAAGCTGATGTTCCGCTTTGTTGATTTCTATATGCACCGGTTCATACGGCGTATTCGCTACGGCTTCTGAATTGGCATAGAACATCTGCGCGGGGTCTGCCGCGCCTGACGCATATACCCAACCCCCTGTCCCCGTGAACGTCGCTGAGATGCCATTAGAGCCCGTTAACGCCTCTAGTGGGATGAAACTAAGGTAGTTGTTAGGATAATCCTGCAGCAGCGCTTCCAGACGGTCTGGCGGGCGCCCATTGTCCTTTATGTACGCTTCCAATGCCGTTCTAACTAAATTAGCACCAAACGCGCTAAGCGGTTGGTGCCTTTCAAATTCGGCATTTATGAAACGGATTCTTACCCTGTCATCTGTCTCGGGATGATACTGCGCAACGACGATGGCGCTCTTCGTTAGTGCTTCATCCTTAAGCAGCATGGTTTTTCCAATACTTCCGCTGTCCTGTGAAAGGACCCCGTAAATAAGGATGTTCGTCTTCGGCATTTCCTTCGCCAGCTCCAGAGCCTGTTTATGCAAAGCCATTTCAATGGCCTCACCCTTCGTCTCGGGCGCCAGGTACATAACGAAAGGAGCGTCTACCGTTTCATAGGTGATGTCGCTTCCAACGCCCCAAATCTTCATGGAGGATATTGTTTTGTAGAGCGGCTGATTTCCCGCAAACAAAACAACCAACAGAAGATTAAGCACAAGCAGGACGAGGAGCAGCGTTTTCATAAACGGCGGCAATATTCGCTTCTTTTCCTCCGGAAAAGCTTTCTGCATGTTCAGCGCATGTGCCGCTTGCTCGTCTTCAATGTGACGAATGGCTCGATTGGCAGCGGAGTAAAATGGCGACGGATACGTTCGAAGCACTTCCTTGTAATGAAAAATCGCCCGCTTTAAATTCCCTTTCCTTTCAAATTTTTGCCCGATCTTATAATGAGCTTCCGGTGAAGTCGCATCCAAATACCGGATGACCTTCTCATAATACATAGGATCGGATGGGGAGATGAACAAGTTTTTGCGCAAATGAATGAGATTGTCATCGAGGTGGTTTCGAAATCGCTGGGTTCGGCGTATCATTCGGCTCCTCTCCGTTCGCTAAATTCGCTTGTCCATTCTCGCTGTTCGATACAATTAGTATCTCTGATACATAATGTATCATGTTAGAGTCGTACTGACAACCCCTTTATCCCTTCCTGAAAGAACCAGCATGAACCCCGTCTATTTAGCAAAAGCTGAGTCTCGGAGGTGATAATGATGAGTGGGAGAAACAGCAAACCGCGAAATAACGGACCGGCGGGCAGCCCTTCTCGCTTGGATCAATTCGGTGAAAAAGCCGTCCAACAAGATAAACGTGAAATGAAAGAACGCAACAAAAAGCCTACTTGTTAAACTCAATTGAAAAAAGACGCCCTCCCCGCGAGCTTCGCGGTAAAGAGCGTCTTTTCCTTTTGTACCGTGTATTAATGTGCCACTTGATTGTACGTCATGATCCAAATGGAGCCGGCCACGATCGTCACGAGAATAATCAGGCCGAAAATCAGCGCCATAATGTTCCAGCGTGCGTTCTCGCCTTCTTTCACATGCATGAAGAAGAACAATTGCACACCGAATTGCAGGATGGCCATGAGGAGAATCAATACCAATGTCCCGGTTTTATTCAACATATGGTTCATGACTGCAACCAGAGGAATGATCGTTAGAATGATCGAAAGCGCGAAGCCGATGACATAAGACTTCAATGAGCCATGCGCATTATGATTCCCATGCGAGTTTGTATGGTTTCCGCCCATCTTACATCACCCCCATCAAATAAACGAATGTGAAGACGAAAATCCAAACGACATCGAGGAAATGCCAGTATAGCGAAATGACTTCCACTTTCCGCTTCGTCACAGTTGTAATGCCTCTGCGCTTAAGCTGCAGGATCAACCCGATCATCCACACCAAACCTACGGAAACGTGCAGTCCGTGTGTCCCTACCAGTGTGAAGAAACCGGATAAGAACGCGCTGGTACTAATGGTTGCTCCTTCGTGATAAATCATGTTAACAAATTCCGTTACCTCTAAGCCAACGAAGGAAGCCCCTAGAAGCACCGTAACGATCAGCCAACCGATCAGCTGCTTCAGATTGCCTTTGTGCATGCCTAGCACAGCCAGACCGCTTGTGAATGAGCTGGTTAGCAAGATGAATGTTTCAGCGATGATGCCCGGCATTTTGAAAAGCTCTTCCGGAGTCGGTCCCCCGTTGGTATTCTGATGGAGAACGAGATACGTAGCAAATAAAGATCCGAACAAGATACAGTCTGTGATTAGAAAAATCCAGAATCCGAACGTCTTGAGCGATTCGTGATCATGCTCATGGTCGTGTTCGTGAGCGTGCTGCTCACCGTGCGCGGCTGCATGTGCCATTAGACTTTCGCCCCTTTCAATGCGGCTTCCGTACGTTTAATTTCATCAACCGGAATGTAATAATCCGTGTCATAAGAGAACGAGCGAGCCAGCATACATATTCCGATACCGGCAAGCGCTGGAATCGTAAGCCACATCCAATCCCAGACAAAGCCGAAACCTGCGAAAAACCACAGCGCAGACTTGATGAAAGGAATGGCCGAATTTTTAGGCATATGAATCGGTTCGTAAACAGGTGCTGCTGCAGCTTTAGCCGATTTCCCCTGCTTTTGCTTCGTTTCCCACCATGCATCCACATCATTCACTTGCGGAATGACTGCAAAATTGTAAATTGGAGCCGGTGAAGGAATGGACCATTCCAGCGTACGGCCATCCCACGGATCTCCCGTCACATCCGGTTCTCTGAACTTAATGGAGTGAGCGATTTGCCATACTTGGAACAGGAAGCCGATACCCATCAAGAATCCACCGATGGTGGATACCATGTTGAGCGGTCCCCAACCCATATCGAAATCGTACGTATACGTACGGCGGGTCATACCGTCTAAGCCCAAGAAATATTGCGGCATGAAACAGACGTAGAAACCAATGTTCCACAGCCAGAAAGCCCATTTACCTAAGTGCTCGTTAAGCTTAAAGCCGAACATTTTCGGCCACCAGTAGTACAAGCCTGCGAAGTATCCGAACGCAACACCGCCAATTAAGACTTGATGGAAATGCGCGATCAGGAAGTAGCTGTTATGGAACTGGAAGTCAGCAGGCGCAACGGAAAGCAGCACCCCCGTCATCCCCCCGACGACGAAACACGGTATGAACGCAATCGTCCACATCATTGGCGTTGAGAAACGGATTTTTCCCCTGAACATGGTAAATAACCAGTTAAATACTTTGACCCCGGTAGGAATAGCAATCAACATCGTCGTTATGGCGAAGAAAGCATTGACATCCGCGCCGGAACCCATCGTGAAAAAGTGATGCGCCCAAGTGAAGAAGGAGAACAAGCTGATGATAAACATGGCGAAAACCATGGATTTATAACCGAACAATTTTTTCTTGGAAAACGTTGCAACAATTTCAGAGAAAATCCCGAATGCCGGAAGTACGACAATGTAAACCTCAGGATGTCCCCACATCCAAATCAAGTTGATATACATCATCGGATTTCCGCCGCCATCTAAGGTGAAGAAATGCGCACCTAAGAAGCGATCGAGGAATAACAGCGCCAATGTAACCGTTAGAATCGGGAATGCAAAGATAATCGTCACGCAGCTGGAAAATACAGACCATGTGAACATTGGCATTTTCATCAATGTCATGCCTGGCGCACGCATTTTGAGAATCGTTACGATAAAGTTAATCCCTGTCGCTAAACTACCGATCCCCGAGATTTGAATCCCCCAAATATAGAAGTTCTGACCGACGCCGGGACTATGAGAAAGCTCCGAAAGCGGCGGGTAACTGAGCCACCCTGCATCCGGCGAACCGCCGATGACGAACGACACGTTGAACAGCATCGCTCCCCAGAAGAACAGCCAGAAGCTAAGTGAGTTCAAGAAAGGATAGGCAACGTCCCTGGCCCCAATCTGCAAAGGAACGACGATATTAAATAGACCGAACATGAGCGGCATCGCCATGAACAAAATCATAATAACGCCATGTGTAGTGAAAATGGCATTATAATGGTCCGCCTGCAAAAACTCCGTATTTGGCATCGCCAGCTGTAAACGCATCAAAAGTGCATCTACGCCGCCGCGGAAAAGCATCAATATCGAACAAATGATGTACATGATCCCGATACGTTTATGATCAACGCTTGTTAACCACTCCCGCCAGAGCCAGCCCCATTTTCTAAAATAACTCAGTACGAAAACCATGGCGACCATCGAGAGACCGATACTCACCTGAGCGCCCAGAATGAGTGGGTCGCCCGTTACGAAAAACTCCGATGCGAACTGCTTAATACTATCCAACATGAGCACGACTTCCTTTCGTGAAAACTTCGTTCTATCATTTTGACGTATTCATTTGACTATGATCCATTTGATTATGATCTTTGGACGCATTTTTATCTGTCGATGAGGATTTCGCCGAATCATGCGTAGATCCAGAAGCGCCATGACCGCTGTGAATGGATTGACCATTCGTGTATTTCGTTACGATCTTTTGGAACAGTCCGTCTGGAATCGTTGAGAAATACTGCACGCCTTTGGACTGGCTGGGCTTCGCCAATTGTTCATAGCTTTCCATTGTCAGCTTTGTTGGCGACTGCTTCGTTTTTGCTACGAAGGCGTCGAAATCCGCTTGGGAAGTCGCGTTCACGTCGAAAGTCATGTCCGCGAAGTGGGAACCGCTAAAGTTAGCTCCCGTACCAAAGTAATGACCAATCTCATCCGCTTGCAAGTACAGCGTCATCGCCATACCGGACATCGTATAAATTTGTCCCCCCAGCTGCGGAACCCAGAATGAGTTCATCGGAGCATCTGAGGTAAGTTCAAATTTAATCGGCGTATCTGCCGGAATTTGCACATAATTGAGTGTTCCAATGCCCAACTCCGGATACGTGAACAACCATTTCCAATCCAGGGAAGTGACTTGAATTGTGATTGGCGCTTTCTCCGATTTAATCGGTTTGGAAGGCTCCAGCGCATACGTATATTTAACTGTGATGACAGCCAATGCCGCAATCATAATAATTGGGATTGACCACCATACAACTTCCAGTGACGTGTTATGCGCCCAGTTCGGTTTATAAGCAGCTTTCCTGCCTTCTTTATCCCGATACCGCCAAACAATCCATGCCGTTAGTATCAACACCGGAACAAGAATTACCAAACACATGACCGTGGAAATGTAAATCAAGTTTTTCTGTGATTCAGCAACAGGACCCTTCGGATCCAATACCATTGCTTGATCGCTGCATCCTGCCAATAAGACAATCAAGGCAATCATCATAACCGGCAGCAGAGCTCGTACGAGTTTTCTCTTCTTCATCCAACTAACCTCCTGATCCACAATCTGCAAAATGCTGATTTCCATATTCTTTAACATGCGCTTTTATATCTAATACTAAGATAACAAATTGCATTTAAAAGTACACAGGGACTAACAGGACTTAACAAATACGTCAAAGGATCGACGTTTTACTGTAAAACAAATGTCACACAACGTTTGTTGACTATTATGTAAAAGTATGAAAATCCATGCATACCAAAAAGCCCTTCAAGTTATTTACCTGAAAGGCTTTTTTTATTCATCATTCTAGCTCTCATTCCGTCTTGGACGCAGCACGTGAATGTACGAGATGAATGGCAGTCCGAATCACATAAACGAAAACGCTGCCAACCATGAAGCCAATACCCACCATTAAGAAAACATTGCGATCACTGAAATGATTGATATTCAACAAACTTAAAAGTAATCCTATGCCAAGCAAAGCCCATGCCGCGATTGTCATTAACTTCACCAATGGCACCACATCACGTTCACTGCGCTCATTACTTACAGAAACAGTTCTTACAGCCATCATCATCACTCCAAACTCCAGAAGTAAAAGTCTTATATATATAGTATAACACAAAACACAAAAAATGTTCATATTTTATTCACACGTTGATCAAATTTTGGACAAAATTAAATTCTGAAAATTCATTAAATTAACCATTGACATTCGTTTAAATTTGTGATATAATAAATAATTTATTTGACATTCAATTCCCGTGTTAGGTATGATAGCTCTGTTCTTTACTATCTATTTGGAGGGAATTATGATGCAAATCGCAAACGGAATTCATATGTTAGAGTTGGAAGTTGCTCTCATGGGACGTACAAGTGTTATACATCCTGTACTTTTGAGCGATGACGAGCGCGCCGTATTAATCGACACCGGATATCCCGGCAACTTTCCGCTCATTTGCAAAGCAATTGAAGAGCATCATGTGCCTCTTGATCAATTAGACACCATTATTATTTCCCATCAGGATATAGATCATATCGGGAGCCTGCCTGCGTTTTTAAAAGAAATGCCGGACAAACTTACCGTTCTGGCCAGTGAGCTTGAGAAGCCTTATATCGAAGGCGAGAAAATGTTGATTAAAGTGACGCCGGAAGCGATCGAGCGGGCTGTGGCTAATTTGCCGGAAAATGTTTCGCCCGAATGGCGGAAAGCTTTTCGAGCAAATCTGGAAAATCCTCCTAAAGGTCAGGTTCATAGCCTTATAGAAGATAGGCAGATCCTTCCCTTCTCCGGCGGTCTGACCGTCATTCTGACACCGGGGCATACGCCCGGGCATCTAAGCTTTTACCATATTCCAAGTAAAACTTTAATTGCTGCGGATGCTATGGTTGTAGCGGATGGACAGCTGAATGGCCCTACTCCGGCTCACTGTGCAGATTATGAGCTAGCCAAGCAGTCTCTTAAGAAATTCACTGAATACGACATTGAAAAGGTTATCTGTTATCATGGCGGATTGTTCGAAGGCAATGTCAACGCGCGGATTGCCGAGCTGGTGTCGCAAATTTAAGACAAGAAAAAAGACTGTCTCATAAGGTCAGAGATGACCTGATGAACAGTCTTTTTCCCCAGAATTGGGGTTGAGTACGCGCTTTTCCTTATGTACATTAACTTACTTTAGCAGTGTGTATGCGCCGATGATTGGCAGCGGCTTAACTTGACCTTGAGCAGCTGCGACAATGCCCAGAATCGCAAGAATGAACGTTGCCAAATTTGTTAAGGGCAAGAGAATCCAGCCTATAATCGGAATGAACGGCAAAACCACATTAAGGATGACGCAGCAGAGGAACAGCGTAAGACCCTGATTTGCGTGATACATGGCAAACTTGGAATCTTTAGCAGCAATCAGCGGAACGAAGAACAAGATATACGCAATAATGGCCATTCCTTTATTTCTTTGAATATCCGTGGAATCATACATAGACAGCACCTCTTTTCTCAAAGTATACTATTCCATTATATTCGGAGTTTTCCATCTATTCTATTGATTTTCACACAATTCAAAAAAATATTTTCCGGCCTAATCCGAAGCGGCGCCTTCTGCTCATACAGAAGTTCCGCTTATTTCAATTAACAGCTGTTTGGCTTTCCTAACTCTGTCGACATCAACCGGATCATTCACGCTTTGATTGATCCGTACTCCCGTCCCCAAATGAACAATAGGCACCTGCGTCGTACATGCAAAATCTTTCAAGGTTGCCAACGTGAGGCCGCCGCCAGCCATGATGTTCAGCTGATGCCCTGAAGTAAGGCTTACCAATTTCCGAAGCCTGTCCACAGCTTGCAGCGCACTTGCGGCTCCGCCGGAAGTAAGCACCGAACGAATTTGTCCATATTCAAGCAAATAGCTTAATGCTTCCTCCTGATTCTGAACTTCGTCGAAGGCACGGTGAAAGGTTACGGGCAGCGGCGCAGCGTCCAAAAGCGACTCCAGCGCATTCAGGTCAATTGTTCCTTCATCTGTCAGAACACCCCAAACAAGAGCCGCGGCTCCCGCCTGATAAGCGGCTTTACTATCATCCCGCATCAACTGAAGATCCCTCTTCCGCATATGAAAAGTTCTGCTGTGAGGCCGAATCATGACATGCACCGGTATGGAGACAGCTGACGTAATATCACGCACGAGGATCATGTCGGGTGTTAGACCGCCTTCATGCAAGTTCGCAACCAGCTCAATGCGGTCTGCTCCTCCCGCTTCCGCGCGCAAAGCATCCTCCAGTGTTGTCGCAATTACTTCTAATAAGATCATCGTGATTATTCCTGCCTTTCCATATTGGCTGCGCGATGCCTTAGGAGCCAGTCCAGCTGATTGATTTTGACAGGCTCAGGAATCAGCTTTAACAAACGATTGCGGAGCATCAGCGCTGCTGGATTGCTCATTTGTACCATTCGCGCCATCCGTCTGGACTGCCGCACAACTTGATTCGCGCGCGGGATCCGTATGTTCTCATAGGACTCGAAAACCGAGGCAACCTCACTCAGCCCGGTATCCGCGGCTTTCTCCAGGCAGCGTGCCAGTACGCAGGCATCCTCCATCGCTTGCGCTCCGCCTTGCCCCAAGTTCGGCAGCATCGGATGGGCGGCATCGCCCAACAGCACGACTCTGCCCCTGCTCCATGTTTCAAGCGGCTTTCGATCATAGATATCATGCTGAAGAATAGATGACTCATCTGTCGATTGCACCACCCGTTCGATAGGAGCATGCCAGCCCTTCAGCTGCTGAAGAACATGCTCTTTCTTATTCCGTATGTTTGATCCCGCAGGGGCGTTCAGTGCAGCGAACCAAAACACCCGATCCTCTCCGAGTTGCGAGAACCCGAATCTCCGGCCGCTGCCCCATGCCTCGAACCCGCCGCCAACGTCTAGCGTGTACCCGGGATCCTTGAACGGGGTAATGCCTCGAAAAGCGGTAAAGCCTGAATAGCGCAGCGGAAGCGATCCGAATAATTGCTTGGCCACGTCAGAGTGTATCCCATCCGAACCGATTAAAATATCGCCGGAGTCTTCCGTGCCATCCTCAAATCGAACCCTCACTTCATGCTCATTTTGTTCCCATGCAATCATTTTCTTGCAAACATGCAAACTAGTCTCTGCATGCAATTGCTCAGCTAAAATCGCTTGGAGCTTTGCCCGATGGATCAGATAGCCGTATGTTCCGTAGCGGCTGGCCTGTTTCGCAACCGGAACCGATGTGATTGCTTTCCCCTCCCAGGATCGAATGTCCGCTTGACCAACTTGAGCGCCAGCCCCTTTCACCTTACCGGCTAATCCAAGCTCATCTAAAACATGCATCGCATTCGCGGCCAACACGATCCCCGCACCGAACTCGGAGCGTGCATGCTTTTTCTCATAAAGGACCGCATGCCAGCCGATCCTTTGCAAAAAAAGAGCTGTGGTAAGTCCGCCAATGCCGGCTCCGATAATTATCGCTTTCTTCCTAGGTGCAACAACGTTCATGCCCCCCTCCCAAATTCAACCATTTCCCTCTACTTTAACATAAGTGGGGTACAAGGATAAACAACTTCGTCGTCCCAATGGGGGCTCTTATCAATTGACAAAAACTCCTTCATCCAAAGATGAAGGAGTCTGGTCAAAAAGGTCATATTACGATCAGTTGGCAACTCTTTGCTGCTCCACTTCAACAAGTTCCAAATTCGAGAAGAGAAGGCTCAGCTTTTGCATCTTCTCGGTGGCGGCCAATTTCGGCAGTGGAGGGCACATGGGCTTTCCGCGGTAACATACGATAAATAACAAATTCATCACCTATCCTTCATTCATTCTCATGCAGCTTACGTTTGTTTTTATTTTCCGACAAATAAAGCGGGGCATCGTCAATATTCGATATGTATATGCTGCTTCACAGGGCAATATGCCAACTATTTTAAACAATTAACTCCTTTATATAATTCGAAAGACCCCCTCTGAATAGAGGGGGTCTTCGATATTAAACGATAGCTAATTCGGAAAGTTTTGCACGCACTTGATCCACTAATACTTTGGCATCTTCCGGGCGGTTCACGACATCTACAACATCCATATCCACAATCAACACTTCAGAAGCATGATAGTGATTCATAACCCAATCATCATAACCGGACCAAAGCTGGCGGTAATAATCAACCAAGGATTGATCCTGCTCGAAGCTGCGTCCTCTTAGACCGATGCGATGCATGACTGTTTCGAACGAGGCTTTCAGATAAACCATGAGATCAGGCGCTTTTTTGGGAAGCTCAGCAAGCTCCGACATCATATTGTCGGCAAGCCCTTCATACACATCGAATTCCAATTGCGAAATACGGCCCAGTTCCCGATTGACTTTTGCAAAGTACCAATCTTCATAAATGCTTCTATCGAGCACATTTCGATTATGTACAAGCGCTTGCTTAATCGCTTTAAATCTAGTATTCAGGAAGTGCAGTTGAAGCAGAAACGGATAACGCTTCTTCTCAATTTCTTCCGGAGACGCCGTATAAAACAGCGGTAATATCGGATTATCATCTACACTTTCATAGTACACACTTGAATTCAGCTCTTTTCCAAGCAAAGTGGATACTGATGTTTTACCAAGACCGATCATTCCCCCAACCACAATCACAGCCATTGACCCCTTTCTCCTTCTACCCAATCTTAATTTGCCTACTGTCAATTCACGCAAAGCCTACCTATTATACTAGGAATTTACGGTCCTGCAAACCCTATTTTTCTACTTTTAACGTTCCCTGTCCTCTTGCTGCGTCATGCTGCAAAAAATGTTGGGATGTTTCCGTGATTGTTTAATTGTTCATACTGTCACTAATAATAAGTACAATTTCACAAAAAAAAGACAGAGGTGCGTCGATGATTTACGGAACTAAACTACTGGATACAGATATAGAGATTTTTATTGCAGCCCTGACCCAAACACCTGTCTATGTTTGGTCGTTAGATCCACTTGGTGTTTATTATCAGGTCAACTCTGGAATAATTGTCAAATATACGCCTGATGAAGTACGCATTTATAATGAGCAAGACTCTAGTTCAAAGTGGTATTCTCGAGAAACCACTGAATTTAGCATCAGCTTCTAGTTCGCGAAAAAAACCGCCTTTCTCCCGGAGAAAAGACGGTTTTTTCACGATGTCAGGTCAATTCCACCATGCTATGTCCACTTGGCTGCGTTGGTAAGAGCACATCTATGGTCGTTCCTTCTCCTAACCGGCTTTGAATGGTCATCGTCCCTTGGTGAGCCTCAACAATTTTAAAACACATCATTAAACCGAGCCCTGTTCCCTTTTCTTTCGTCGTATAAAACGGCTCGCCTAATTGCTTCAGCCGGTCTTCGGGAATTCCGCAGCCGTTATCTTCCGTGCGCACTCTGATCAGATTGCTTCCTTGTAAGGATACGGTTAATTTAATTTGCCCGTCTTTCGGTATGGCCTCCATCGCATTTTTAACCAGATTAATAAATAATTGCTTTAAATGCATTTCCGAGCAAACCAATTTCGGGATTTCAGTCTCAAATTCCAGCAAAAGCACAACATTGCACAGAACGGCTTGCGTATCGAGCAGCGCTGTAACCGATTGAAGAATTTCTTTCAAATCACTCTCTTTATAATGAATCGCCTCCGGCTTGGCAATCACCAGAAATTCACTGACAATGAAATTAATACGATCCAATTCGGAGAGCATAATATCAAAATAGTGCTGTTTCCCTTTTACATCGTTTTGCAGCAGCTGCAAAAAACCGCGGAGCGAAGTAAGGGGGTTTCTTATTTCATGCGCTAGCCCGGCGGCTAGCTGCCCCGCTACAGAAAGCTTATCCGATTTACGTAACAATTCCTCCGTTCGATTCCGTTCTGTAATATCCCGTGATATTCCGGCAAAACCGATGATTTCGCCCTTCTCATTTTTGATTGGCGTCTTCGTCACACTGACATGCACAAGCTGTCCGTCTTTATGCTGCCGTACCGTTTCAAGTCCTGAAATCTGCTTGCCGGCTTTCAACATTTCATAAATTTCTTTGCGCTGTTCCTCCAGAAAATCAGGATAAATCGGCAATGGCTTGTTCAGCAGTTCGCTGTGATGCCAGCCGAAGATTTGCTCATAGGCATTATTGACGGAGATCACCCTGGCATGCAAATCAAGCACACAAATAGCGTCCGTTGTATTGCTGATGAATGATTCCAGAAGTTCTTTCGTCTCCCTGAGCTCGGTTTCCATTTGTTTGCGTTCGGTAATATCCACGCAGGATCCGATAACTTCGATCACGCGGCCGTGTTCAAAAATAGGGCGCAAGGAAGTCAAGTAAGTAATCCCGCGGAAAGTAGCTTCATACATGACATTTTCTTCACCGTTCCAAGCTTTGCGATAATAGTTCACAATATTTGCAGCCAGTGGATAGGGCCAAATTTCATAGAGATGATTGCCGATAATATTCGAAGGTTTAAACCCGAGCCGGTACAAAAGCTCTCCATCGCATAAGGTATGGATGAAATTCCCCTGCATCTCTCTGAATTTCATAGTCATGCCTTGCTGCCTGCGCACGGTATCATGGAGATCCTGTTGAGCCACTCTTAAGGACTCCCGGTCTTTGTTATGCTGCGTAATGTCTCTGGCGATCACATAAATTCCTTCATTCTTTCCATCGACGATAATGGGCACATTCTTCAAGCCTAATTCAATCAGCTCACCATTCTTATGGATGACCCGCAGCATGTAATTGTCCGTTTTGAGCACAATGCTGTCGACAGCGTCCTCAGCCTCATGTTCATGACTCCAGAAGTGGCTAAGAGATTGACCGATCATTTCCCTTTCTTCGAATCCTAATATCCGCTCCATCGCAGGATTCAGACTTTTAATCATCCCCTTCAGATCACAGGTTAAGATTCCTGCAGGGTTGTGCTCGATTAAAGATTTGTAACGCTGCTCGCTCTCAGCCAGTTTACGCTCCATCTCCGTCTTCTGCGTGAGATAGCTAATCTGGGAAATATAATATAACGGTTCATTCTGTGAATTTCGAACTAACGAGATCCTGAAGTCTACCCAGGCAGGGGTCCCGTCCTTCTGAATTAATTTCTTTTCAAGCTGAGAAGCATTAGTCTCCCCTGACAACAATTGTTCAAAGCAGGCTCCCAGCTCTTCGTCTTCTTCTGGCGAAAAAATCACATGTATATCCCTATATACTAACTCTTCCTCCGTGTATCCGGTTAGCGTACATAAACGGTTGTTCACTCTTACCCATAACCCACTCAGCGAAATAATGGCTATACCCATCGTAGTGAATTCGAAAACTGCGGCAAATGACGGTTCTGTTCCCGAGAGTAAACCCTGAATATTGTCGGGATCTGCACGGTTTGAATGATCCAGCGGATTATTGACCCTATTCATATTTTATCTCCTATCATAAATCTGCATTGGTTAGCTTTCTTCACCGATCGTTTTTTTTGAATTCGACAACTTGAAGATTATTCCTGCTATAGGAACTTGTTGGAACATAAAATGTTCGCGAAATGTGCCATTGAGCCATACAGTTATGTTAGAATGAAATGGTTCTCACACGATTTCAGAAGGTTTTAAGAAGGAGGAATGGCGGCTTGCCAAACATCTGGACTCATCTTTTATTCGGTCAAGAATTGATGTCAAAGCTGGGTCATGCCCAAATGCTGAATGACAAACAAATACGACAAGTCTTCTCTCTTGGCTGTCAAGGGCCGGATTTCTTGTTCTATCATCATTTTCTGCCATGGGAAAAGGATAAAACGCTAAATCAATTAGGAAGCCTTATGCATACGAAAATGTGCGGTCCTTTCCTGGGGGATTTGCTACGTCAAGTGCAGGGCAGAGGTCTCTATAATCCGGCCGTCGTTTATGTGCTTGGTTTCATCACGCATCATATACTTGATCGGAACATGCATCCTTATGTTTTCTATAAATCAGGTTTTAAAAAATGGGATCATCAACGGTTTGAAATTATTATGGACACGCTCATTCTAAAGCGCAAACGCGGACTTGAGACATGGAAAACGCCAGTTTGGAAAGAGATTTATGTGGGTGAAACACTGCCGCTAGGCGTTGCATCTGCACTGGCCATTGCAGCGGCTAACAACTACCCTGAGCTTGCTGCTAGTATTACGGAGAATGATTGGAACGACGCTTACTTCGATATGATTAAGGCGCAGCGTCTTTTTCACGATCCTAAAGGAATCAAACGTGTATTAACGCTCGGTAAAATAGCCCCTCTTGTCTATACCAAACGCGTGGCTCCGCTTGATTATTTAAACGAAGCCAACACGATTTGGAACTGCCCGACATCGCTAGAAGAAACGTATACGCACAGTATTTGGGACTTATGGGATATCGCCATGGCAGACGGCGAAACCGTCCTCCGTGCGGCAATCCAAGTCTTACAGAGAGGTACGGCTGAGGACTTTCAAGCTTTTCTTGCCGTTCTGGGCAATCGCTCCTACGAAACGGGCAAAGATTGTGACAGTCCTCTGCAAATTACACATGTGAAGCCTATGATTTAGAGCGTCTTATCGTCAACTTGATCCAGCCAGTTATCGATCTGACCAATGACGGAAGCCACACAGCCATCATGGAATGGCGAGATTAAATTCGCAACTTGAACCAGCTCCGTGAAGCTTTGGCTGCCCCCTTGCTTGCAAAGCCGCAAGTAGTCCTGCCAAGCCAGCTCCGGATTTTCATTAGCCCGTTTCCAGAACTGAAACGCACATACTTGCGCGAGTGTGTAGTCGATGTAATAGAACGGGCTTTTGTAAATGTGCGGCTGTTGCTGCCAGAAGCCGCCTCTTTCCAAATAATCGTTATCTTCATACACACGATGCGGTAAATATTTGCGCTCAATCTCACGCCAAACCCGTTTGCGCTCTGCAGGCGTCAGCTCCGGCTGCTCGTAGATCCGGTGCTGAAATTCATCCACTGCGACGCCGTAAGGTATAAACAACAGCGATTCACTCAAATGTTTAAATTTGTACTTATCCGTTTCTTCTTCGAAGAAGAGCGACATCCATGGCCAAGCCAGAAACTCCATGCTCATGGAATGGATTTCACAGGCTTCCAAGGTAGGGAATACATATTCCGGAACTTGGAATTCCCTGGAGCTATAGCCTTGGAAAGCATGACCGACTTCATGCGTCAACACATCGATATCGCCGGATGTACCGTTAAAATTAGAGAAAATGTACGGTGCTTTATATGTACTAATATAGGAGCAATAGCCCCCGACACGTTTCCCCTTCTTCGCCACAAGATCCATCAAGCCATTGTCGATCATGAATGTAAAAAACTCATCCGTTTCGGGCGACAATTCCGCATACATCTTGCGTGCCTGTTCCACGATCCAATCGGCATCGCCTTTGGGCGTCGCATTTCCGGAAGGAAAACCAAACTTGTCGTCAAAATAATGGAGGGCATCTACGCCAATTCTAGCCTTTTGACGTTCCTTGAGCTTCGTTGCTGCGGGAACGATATGCTCCAACACTTGATTGCGGAAAGCCTCCACGTCCTTGGCATTGTAATCCGAACGGTTCATGCGCGCATAGGCCAGTTCCACAAAATTGTTGTAGCCCAGTTTTTTGGCAATTTCCGTCCGAATTATGACCAATTGATCATACAGCTCGTCCAATTTGGCTTCATTTTCGATAAAGAAGCTATATTTTACATCATTCGATTCTTTGCGGACATTTCGGTCTGTCGATAATTGAAATGGCACAAGCTGCGATAAATTCCGCTCTTCTCCTTCATAAAACAGCTTCGCCGAAGCAAGCAGTTTCGAATATTCGCTGGCCAGCTTGTTTTCCTGTACGAGATCTTCAACGATGGCCGGAGAGAATGTTTGAAGTGCCATATCGGCAATGCGAAACAATTGCTTGCCCCATTTGACTTCCAACTCCGCACGAAATGCCGAATCAATCAGCGCTTTGTAGAATTCTGTGACCAGGCCTTGATATAACGGTTCAATTTCATCAAAGTACTCTTGCTCCGCTTTATAAAACTCATCCGTCGTATCCACGGTGTGCCTGATGCGAGCAATCGATTCCATGGAATCCTGCTCACTGCGAAGCTTTACGATCGCTTCCATCGCTTGATCCTGTTCCTCAAAGGAAACGGCACCTGTAAACCGTTCTAACAATTGTTTAAACTCTGTTTCAAAAATGCTGAAATCAGGTCTCTCATACTTAAAATCTTGAAATTTCATTGCGTTCTCTCCCTTGCAATTTCTTCAACAACACCCATATCTTCATTATCCACCCTAAAGATCGGAATGCCAAATGTTTTTTCAACTATAAATTTGCGATTTGCCAATCTATTTCCTCGCTTCCAAGCCCCTTGAGAAGTTCGTTTACCTGCGAAAAAGGCTTGCTGCCAAAAAATCCGCGATAAGAAGACAGCGGGCTAGGATGAACCGACTTCAAAATGTGATGACGTTTCGCATCGATTAGCCGCTGTTTCGCTTGCGCATGGCTTCCCCAAAGCACGAAAATAACGGGCTGCTCCCGCGCGGACAGCACCTCGATCACTTTATCCGTAAATCGCTCCCATCCTTTCCCTTTGTGGGAATTCGGTGTGTCTGCACGCACAGTCAACACGGTGTTAAGAAGCAGTACGCCTTGTTCCGCCCATCTCACCAAGCAGCCGTTATCCGGGATGTAGCAGCCCAAGTCAGATTGCAATTCTTTGTACATATTCTGCAGGGACGGCGGAGGTGTGATGCCCGGTTTGACCGAAAAACTGAGTCCATGGGCTTGCCCTCTGCCATGATAAGGATCTTGTCCCAGTATGACAACTTTGACAGCCCCATAGGACGTTAAATGCAAGGCGTTCAAGACCTCATTTTGTTCAGGATATATCGTCTGCGATTGATACTCGTCAGATAGAAATTCACATAATGACTTGAAATAAGGCTCTTCAAATTCGGAACCTACTGCTTGATCCCAGTCGTTCGTTAAATAAAACACCTGTGTTCCTCCATTACTCTGTGTCCGTACCAAGCTCCCCGGTTTCCACATTTTTCAAAACGATGCGTCCGTCAGCCGTAGTTCCATCCGGAAGAACGAGCTTTAGCTTAGACGTCTTCCCCTTGTTGACAAGAGCTTGCACCTGCGCATCCGTCAAATTGCGTCCGAAGCTTTCCTTCCAAATGACAAATTTGCAGCCTTCTTTATAGTGTGAGCACCCATATCCTTTGCGCCCCATGAAAAGGGAACCGCCGCAGCCCGGACTCGGACATGTGGCTAGGAAGGTGCTGGCTCCGTCAGACGCCTTGGCTTCGGTCGATTTCTTGGACGCTGTTTTGGCTTTGGCGCCGCTTGTGGCTGCTTGCGAACTTGATTTCGCTGAACTGCGCTTGCTGCCTCCTGCAGCCGGCGTTTCGCCTTCGAAGGCTGTCTTGTCAGCCCTCGCCTGGACGCGGACCTTATCTACGATAAGCGTCGCGAATCTTTTCACATTGCGCATAAATTGCTCGTCCGACGCTGTGCCGCGGGAAATTTCGTTCAGCCTTCGCTCCCATTGTCCTGTCATTTCCGGAGAAGTCAGCAGCTCGATGCCGGCGCCGCGAATTAATTCGACGGCCATTCGACCCTTCTGGGTCAGGACAATCTTCTTGCCCTGCATGTCGATATAGCCTACCTTCTTCAGCCGTTCAATGGTTGCTGCGCGCGTGGCCGGAGTACCGAGGCCCGAATCCTTCATCGCATCGCGAAGCTCCTCGTCCTCGATCTGCTTGCCTGCGCTTTCCATCGCTTTGAGCAGCGTCCCTTCATTGAAATGCTTTGGCGGCTGCGTATCCTTCTCTTTGACGATGGCGTCACTGCAGACAACTTGACCTTGAGCGTTTATCGAGAAAGGCTCGCTGACTTCAACCTCTTCGTCTTCTTCCTCTTCCTTGTCTTTGCCTTTTGAGCTTTTCGGCTTTTCTTTTTTCTGATCGGCGTAAATGACTTTCCAGCCCAAATGCAGCAATTCTTTGACGGTCGTTTTGAACATCTCTTGTTCAACCTCGGTCATTACCGTGTGGACCTTATATTCTGCCGGCGGATAAAATTGCGATAAGAATCGCCTTACGATCAAATCGTACAGTTTTTGCTCGTCTGGGCTGAGTCCGGCCGCTTTCCGATTCGTCGGAAGGATCGCATGGTGATCTTCCACCTTGGACGGATTGCAAATATTTTTATTGTTTTTATGTACGAGATTGCGGTTAGCTCCCTGAACAAGATCATGATACGCGGTTCCTTGCAGGGCCGATAATGATTTATGCATTTCCGGAATATTTTGTTCCGTGACGTAGTTGGAATTCGTTCTTGGATAGGAAATGACCTTATGCTTCTCGTAAAGGGCTTGCGCGGTGTCGAGCGTCTTCTTCGCCGAGAAGGCATACTTCCCATTCGCCTCACGCTGCAGCAGCGTCAAATCGTACAATTTGAACGGATATTCCTTCGTTTCCTTGACTTCATAGGAAATAATTCGGGCCGGCTTCCCCTTCACCTTGGCAGCTAATGCCTCCACCTTCGGTTGATCCGTCAAGCGCTCCCCTTGCCACATGCCGCGATATGTGGTCTCCCCTTGTGTGAAGTGCCCCTCGAGCTCGTAAAATTTAAGCGAGGAGAAGGCTTCGATCTGCTTCTGGCGGTCATAGATGAGAGCAAGCACCGGTGTCTGAACGCGGCCGACGGATAGCAGGACATTATGCTTCGTCGTAAAAGCCCGCGAGCCGTTCATGCCAATGAGCCAGTCCGCTTCGCTTCGCGAGCGCGCGGCACGCGTTAAATTTTCATATTCGGCCCCGTCCTTGAGCGTTGCGAAGCCATTCCGAATCGTTTCTGACGTCAAGTCAGAAATCCATAAGCGCTTCACCGGCTGATTCAGCCCAAGATGCCGCTGGATCAGCGAAAAGATATGCTGACCCTCCCGCCCCGCATCGCAAGCATTGACGAGCTGGTCACACCTCTTGGCAAGGTCCGCAATCACTTTCAACTGATCATACGTCCGCGGATTGGGAATCAGCTTGAATTCATCCGGGATAATCGGCAGATGGCTGATGTTCCACTTTTTATATTTCTCATCATATTGATCAGGTTCGGCCAGCTCGATCAGATGTCCGATCGCCCAGGTGATAATATAGTGCTCACCTTCTAAATAGGACCTGAGATTTTTGGCTTTAGGCTCTATTGCGGAAGCAATATTTCGCCCCATGTCCGGTTTTTCAGCAATGACTAATATCTTCAATGATAGTTCGCTCCCGATCAAACTTATATTTCTCCAAATGTAATCCACCCCTAATTATATCATAGTTCCTTATCTTACAGTCATTTGAGGAGTGGCTACAAGTGTTTCAAGTCCTATCCGTGTTTCGAGGAAACATCGAGGGAACAAAAAAACACCTTCATGATGAAGGCGCCTATCTAAAATTTACACCTGATTCTGATGAGGTTCTGCAGTCAAATTAGAGGGAAATTTCACCATCAGTTCTCCTATTCAGCCTGGAAAAAGATCGGATTCGTGAAAGCGATCATCGTTCTGCAATTTGCAATTACCCCATACAATTCCGCTCTCAGCCAAATCAACCCTGCGGTTGGAACGGAACAGGACATTGAAAATCCAGGAGCAGCAACAGTCCGCTCCGCCATAACGCCTAAATTGCCAATAAGCACAATCGTAAATTGCTGGTCATCTAGAGACCAATGTTCGGCTCGTACAGTCATATCCAGAGCAACAGCAGCTTCCCATATCTGATGACTGTGCGCTGAAGGCACCTCGTCCCCTATACCAATAACCCTTTCCACTGCTGCGGATGCCATCGTAAATAACAAAAGCGGTCCCATCGTAACACTCACAGCACCGGTTCGAATAGCTTCAACGACCGCTTTATCAGTATTTAAGGCATGAAACTCATGCTTTTCCAGTTGTAAGTAAGTTACAGCTACCGGCTCCTGCGTCTTTTTGGAGGAAATATGCCAATCCCTTCCACAAACGGCGGTAATCCGATAGCCCTGATTTAATAAATCAGTCCACATCCGATAAGCTCTCTGGTTGCTTGTCATAATGGAAGGCAGCGTGTACGACCAAACCTCCATATAATCGACGTCATGCCAATTCGTTACTTCATACTCCCAGTAACATCCGGTACACATGGGGCTGCCTATGCGAAAAGGATGAGCGATGCCGACAATCCCCCCTTGCCGATGAACCCTCTCAATCCCGACATGAATATCTTTAATCCCCAAGTCTCTCCAATCCACATAATCGGTAATGCCAAGGATCAACATATGTCCGAAAAATGTCGTCCATTCCATACCATGAACAATATGGATCCGCAGTTCTTGCTGCACCTCTTCACATTCCAAAAGCGGAGACATCGTATTGTGATCGGTCATCGCTATGCCAAACAAGCCGATCTCTTTGGCGCTTCGGGCCAATTCAAATAATGAATGCTCTCCGTCGCTGTGATACGTATGCGTATGCAGTTCATAAGGCAGCCACTCCTTGCTCACAAGCAATCCACCTCTTCCCGCACCACAAGTTTAAACTCGCATCGTTCCGTGACGATAGCATGAAAGCTTAATGTAACGGTCCATTCCCCGGCAATGAGACGCCCTGGCATCAATCCCGGAGAAGCCTCCTCAGCTGAAATAAATAATCTCTGCGAATCACTTTTTCGATGACATGCTCCTCGGAACTCTACGGCATCATCCAGTGAAACCGTTAACAAATTTTTTAGCGGCAAAAATTTTCTCCAGCTATCTAACGCAATAGGTTCGGAATGCTCTTCATATTTCGCTTGTCCCTCCAGGATCATTTGCTTTGACAATTCCTCATCCTCCAAAAAGCTTGGAAAATAATCAAAGATCAAAGTAAGACGCTTACAATTTTCAGAAACAAGAAAACGGTATCTTCGGTGGGTTTGCGTATCGGCAGACGATAAAGTTCCTGCTGTCTCATATATCAACTTCACTGTTTCACCTTCATTTCAACTTATTTCATACCCTATCATTCGATGTCTATACAACGTTATATTTTTATTATGCATTTTTCCCGAAAAGATGTCTAGACATATAAAAATAATAATCTTGACCGCAGCTCCCTGAATCAAATAAGATTACCTTGTATCAATCAACCAACAATCAACGAGGGGGAATGCTGATGGATTAAATAATGCTCGATATGGAATCGATACCATATTGAACGGTTTTGAAAAATCACTTTTTATGACAAAGGAGTCGATCTTTCATGCGCTTAAAGAAACTTACTTCCCAAGCTCTAGCTGCGATTGCCCTGATTTCTAGCATTGCACTTACTGCTGTCGTGCCAGCACATGCTGAGTATAATTCAACCTCCAATCGCAACTGGATGGAACAAGTCAACAATATGAACCCCAACTTTGCAAATACTTCAATCAGAGATGTCATCTTACCAGGCACACATGATTCCGGAACCGGAGTGTTTAATGAGTCCGGCTTCGATAGTGCCGTAGCTCCCGATATTATCAATCCTCGTGAATGGGCCCAATATGCCGTGCAAGTCGCCCCGCTCAAAAATAAGTCCAGAGCCCAGGATTACAAGGTTTCCGATCAATTGAATCTTGGTGTCCGTTACCTCGATTTACGCGTAGGACCTAATTTCTGGTTTTCAGGATTAACCCTTCATCAACAGGATAACGCGCTCCGCACTATGCACGGACTCTATGGCGAATATGTGGAAGATATCCTGCAGGCGACGAAGGACTTTCTCAATGCCAATTCCAAAGAAATTGTTGTGCTGGATTTTCAACATTTCCATGAAATGAACACGAACAGCTATACCTATTTAAAAGACCGCATTCAGTATCACCTGGGGAATATGCTCGTTCCAAACACTTACGGAGTAAATGTAACTCTCGGGCAGCTTTGGAGCGAAAACAAACGGGTCTTTGTTCTTTATGGCGATCATAACTATTGGTCAGGACCGACTACGCATGAAACGGGGAAAGATGTTCCGAGCCCCTTTATGAATGAATCTTGGATATGGAATCGCAAAAACTTCATGCGCTCGCAATGGGTGAACGAAAGCAACTCGCAAGCGATGAAGCAAGCGCTTCAATCTGAAGTGAATACGGCTGGCAATTACCCGAACATGTTTCATGTTTTGCAAAACGTCGTAACGCCAACTACCGTGTCAACAACAAGCATCGCTGATGTGGCAGGCGCAGCGAATACAGTGGCTATGGATGGTTTACAAAGCAATTGGACCAACCAGCGAATTAACATCGTCATGACTGACTTTTTCAATAATTGCGATATCGTTAATGTGATTAAACGACTGAACATGAAATACAAGGATCCGGATGGCACGGATCAAGGCGTCTACGTATACGAGCACCCCGACTATAATGGCAGGGTAAATCGCTTTTTGGGAGAAGCCGATAATTTAACGGACTATACAATAGGCAATGACACGATTAGCTCGGTTAAGATTGTTGGGCCATATAAAGTTGAGCTTTACGAGAATTCGAATTACCAAGGAACCAAATCTGTTTTGAATGCAAGCAATTCCAATATTGTGTCCCTTCCAATTGGCGATAACAGGGTTTCGTCTCTCCGTGTTCAACGATTGGAGGATGAACCTGGCGTTTATGTTTATCAACATAGCAACTTTGAAGGAAAAAGCGTTCGTTTCATACAGAATGAGTCCGATATGGGGTTGACTTCCGTTGGCCATGATGCTGTTTCTTCCATCAAAATTGTAGGCCCCTATCGAGTTGAAGTATTTGAGCATGCTAATTATCAAGGAAGTATGAATACGTACACGGCGGATGCCCCGTCTCTTGGCGGCTGGAATGATAAGATCAGCTCCATAAAGGTGTATAAGCTTCCTTAGATTCTGAAAGGGCTTCCGTACGAGAATCATACATGCCTAAATTACGAAAAGAAGAGCTTCTTCGGCTCTCCTTTTCGTAATTTGGCTCACATGCAAACTTAGACACTCAATCCCATCTGCTGCTTCAAGTTCACCAGCGCTGCAACATTTCGTGTCGTGATAGACGCAACGCCCAACTCTACATACTTACGCATCAATTCTTCTTCATTAACAGTCCATACATAAACTGGAAGATCTAAGGATTTTGCATAATTCACTAATTCTTGGCGAACGATGGTATGTTCAATGTTGATCCCAAAGCAGGAGGCTGAAAGAGCATCCTCGCAGGTTTTTACCATGGCATCCGTATACGATAGGGTTTTGAAAAGATCGCTTTCGGTGTTCAGCAATTTTCGCAATTCCGGGTTGGACTGTTTGGCAAGCAAAGCACGATCTATCTTACATCCGGATAGGAAAACCTGGCTTGCCATGTCAAGCTGCTTTACCAATGCAGCTACCGGCTCAATACTCTCGTCCACCTTCAAATCCAAATTCACGATTTTCCCCGCAGCTTTGACTAGCGGAAGCATCTCTGCCAAACTGCAAATTTGAATGGTTTCGCGTTGATTGCCATGATGGACTTCAATCTGAAACTCTCTTAATTGTTCGTAGGTCATTTGTGAGATGGACAACTTCGAGCCTTCAGCGGAAACCCATTCATCATTATGAGCCAACACCGGGATGCCGTCTTTTGTCACTCGGATGTCTTCCTCTACGACATCTGCACCAAGCTGAAGCCCTGTTTGCACGGCATGCAGCGTGTGATCAAGCGTGTTCATGCTGCCGCAGTGAGCTGTAATGATTGGAAATTGAAACCCCATAGAGTAAACACTACCTTTCTAGAATTCGCGATTAAAAAGAAGTCGATACGGTCTCCAGACCAAGGACACCTTCTAAAGAGGCCAGATATGCGAGCGCTTCCTCAAAACGTTTGGGTTGATTCATTTTAATTTGCAAACGGATCTTCACCGGATTAAGCCGCTCATTCATAGAGGTTGCCTCCCCTGTTTCGATGACGATTTTTTTAATACGCATGCCATAACTGTTCATTTGATCGATAATATAATGAAGCTTAGCCGTTTCCTGCTGAATATTCAATATAATTTCACGGCTTATTTTTGTTTTGGAGAATACGGCTTCCAACTTGCTCAAGAAAAACAAGCAAATGACTACGAGCGCTGTAGCAATGGCTGCTCCGAAATAAAATCCTGCTCCCACCGATAAACCGATTGCGGCAACCACCCAAAGCGAAGCAGCCGTTGTCAGTCCCGACACGGAAAATCCTGTTCGCATAATCGTTCCGGCGCCTAAGAAGCCGATCCCACTGATCACTTGAGCCGCAAGACGTGCCGGATCTAGTCTGACATTCGGTTCATTTGCAAATTCGGCGAAACCGTAAATGGACAAAAGGACGATCATTGCAGATCCTATGCATACGAGAATATGGGTTCGAAATCCTGCGGAATGTCCTCCCATCTCCCGTTCAAATCCGATGAGTCCCCCTAATATAAGGGCAATAATTAAGCGAAACGCAAGCTCCATATGATCGATGTGCCACACAGCCGGATCGGAAACAAGTGCCAATTCGGATCATCCCTTCATTTTAGGATACTCCCATCATCCAACCGCTGCCATGTATCAAATACGATTTGACCTTCCAGCAGACGAATAATGCGTGCGCCTCGAGGCAAGATTCCGTATGTGTTGTAGCCAGTGACCCTGCCAAAACACAATTGAATATCGTGCAGGTTCCCACAATAGTCGTTGTCATGATCGTGACCTACGAAGGTTCCCATCACATCCCCCATCTCAGCCATCGCCGCAAACAACCCGCTATTGAGCTTTGGACAACACACCTTCTCAAGCTTCATGCCGCTCACTTTACCCAGTTCCCATACATCGTTGTACTCAGGAAGCGGAATATGAAAAAAAGCAAGTCCAGGCAGCGCAGCCCCGTTACGCTCTCTAATAGCAAGAGCTTGCTGCTTATACCAATGCACTTGATCGGCCGCTATCCACGCATAGCCGCCGATCGATTTCGGCGCCATTGCTCCTGAATCGAGGAAATAAAGCACAGCCGCTTGTTTGCTTGATTGCGAGCTCTCAATCGTCAAGATGTAATTGCCTACGCCGGTTAATTCGGACGGACCCTTTTGCGAGTAGCAGGAATCATATTCCAAAGCAATGTCCATAAGCTCTTCGTTCGTCACATTCTCCTCGGCATCGTGATTGCCGTATACATGCGTCCAAGGGATGCCCGATTGAATCGCAGGAGAAATCGCCCGCCGAAACGAAGCTTGAGGGTCGGCAACCCCGCCGCTCGATATCAGATCGCCGGTATGAACGATCAAATCCGGCTTCACATCGGTGAGCACATCTTTCATCAAAGCGAGCGTTCGCAAATCTTTCTCGTTATTCTCGTCACCGCCGATATGTAAATCCGTAAATTGTACAATTGTAAAAGATCCATCCTCACGAAACTTAACATTTTGTGCCATATGCGATAGCCCCTCTTCCTTTTATTTCTGGTATCGATACCAGATCATTCCGATTAGCTCCCGATTATATTAATCGTAGCTATCTAATCCGAGGACTGCTCTGCCCCTGTTTAATCCGCTTTGCAGATTGCCTTGCAGCTGTCGCGTTCGACAAGCTTGTGTCCTAGTATCAAATCGTCTTTCGGACCTTCTGCTTGATCCTCAATTAACTGGATCAATGTTTCGACTGTCAGCTTCCCCATTTCATGAATCGGCTGCTCCATGGAGGTTAACCTCGGACGAACCAATTCCGTCAGTTGACTGCCATCGAAACCGATAATGGATATATCGTCGGGCACCTTCAGCTGGTGATCGTGTACGCAATTCATAGCTCCGACAGCCATATCGTCACTGACTGCGAATACCGCGGTCGGCCGCGGCTCACAGGCTAGTAATTCCTTCATCAAATCATAGCCGCTTTGCATTTTATAGTCGCCGAACCTTATATAGTCATATACGATTTTAACCTGCCGGGTTGTGAGGGCATTGCGGTAGCCTACATATCGATTCTGACCTGAGGTGACATCCCTCATATCGCCTCCAATAAAAGCAATGCGCTCATGCCCCAGCTCGATTAAATAGTTGGTCGCATCAAACGATGCTTGGTAATCATCTATAATGAGAGAAACGAATTTTTGATCGACAGGTCTTACGCTTGAGAAAATGACGGGCACATCCAATTTATTGATAAAACCGCGTATTTCATCGCTTAGTTTCTCATGCATAATAATAATGCCGTCTACGCGCATTTCTTTAAATACTTTCAAATATTTCAGCTCTTTATCGATATCCTCAATAATGTTGCAGACAAGAAGATTATAATCACTCAAGCTCGCCGTTTCTTCAATACTGCTCAATATCGTTGAATAGAAACTCGATGTCAGATCGGGAACAATAACGCCAATGAGGTTCGTTTTTTTCCGCACTAAGCTCCTCGCAATATGACTTGGCGCATAGCCGAGTTCTTCAATTGCAAGTTTGACTTTGTGTTTCAGATCGTCCTTGACGTATTTTTCTCCGTTTAGCACTCTAGAAACAGTCGTCACAGAGACTCCTGCTTTTTTGGCTACATCTTTAATCTTTGGCGCCATGATTTTTCATCCTTCCTGCTCGCAACATTCTATTCTAGGCTTCCACAAAAAGCGGCTGAGAGAAAGCAGCGTAGCCCCCCTCCAAATAAACAGCCATGCGGACGTACCCTTCATCTCCTTTGCAAGTATACTTCACCTGCTTGATTCTTCTTGTTTCTTCCTGCAGTATTCGGCCTTCTTTTCCGAACAATGTGACATATTTATACATATTATCATACAACGGGCTAGACCGCAGATCAAAGATGATTTGGTCGCCTTCAACACGCACCCCTTCTAGTCCATACCCTGTGGAAACATAGAAGCTGCCTTCCCGAATCGCCGAAAGAATAGATTCCTTCGTATTGTCTGCCGCGAGTACCATATTCCAGGCCCGCTTCTCTTGCCCGTACACATGGGAATCATCATTCCCGAACCCCCACACCTTGCGGCCCGCAGACAATACAAAGTCCCATTTATCGAAAGCAATATCGTACTCGGGATTTCCATCGCCGTTCACGACCTCTATACCATTGAAACGTTTCATGCTAAGTATATCTTCATGACGCCAATAATGCGAGAAAAATCGGTTCGGATGGGCAAGAATGGAAAGTCCGTTATTATTCACACACAGATCCGAGAGCCGCTGATAGTTGCTTATCGTAAATTCATTGGAATAGCCTTCCATCAAGGAAGCTGGAGGATTTACCAGCAGCATATGGGTTTGGGAACTGCTGACTTCAATCGCTTCGAAAACGGTCGGAATCGTCCGCTCCCCTTCGTGCGGAGTAATCCGATCATGATCAGAAATACCTAGAAAGTCATAATCATGATACATCCGGTACACGGTTGAAAGGGGATGATGACCATCGCTGTTCGTCGTGTGGTTATGAAAGCTGCCTCTTAGCCAAATGCCCTGTTTGTCGTATGGATTAATAATGTTCATTTCAAGCATCTCCTTAGCATCCTTTATTCTTTAACAGACCCGATCATGGCACCTTTAGCAAAATATTTTTGAATAAATGGGTAAACGAGAATAATTGGCGTTACGACCACTATAATTGTCGCCATTTTCAGAGAATCCCCGGTAAGCTGCACCTGTTGGAGCATTAACATCTGATCGGCACCGGCCGTCTGCATAAGGGATTCCCGAATGGCATCCTGCTTGGTCAGCATCTCTTGGAGCAAGGTGGATAATGGCCTCAAGGAAGCCGTTCTTATATAAAAGGTGCCTGTAAACCAATCATTCCAGTGACTCACAGCTGTAAATAGCGAAATCGTTGCAAGAACAGGCTTGCTTAGCGGCAAAATAATTCGCCATAAAATACCGAAATCGCTACAGCCGTCAAGCTTTGCCGATTCTTCCAGAGAGATGCTTAATTGCTGGAAAAATGTCCGCATGATGATCAGATTCCATGCACTGTATAGCACCGGTATGACATATACCCAAATCGTATTGGTCAAATGCAGGCTTTTGAGCAGCATATAGTAAGGAATAATACCGCCAGAGAATAGCATGGTAAAGAAAATCATAAGGGTAAAAAACCGTACGCCGGGCAATGTCTTGCTTTTTAGCGCATATGCCGCCATTGTGGACAAAAAGATGCCTGCTATGGTGCCGAGAGCCGTGCGGAATATAGATATGGCAAAGGCTCTGCCAATATTAGCCGAATTAAACACTTCATTGTAGTTTTCAAGCGTCCAGACTCGTGGCCAGAAATAAATACCGCCCCTTTCGGCGTCTTTCCCTGCATTGAAAGAGAGTGCAAGTATGTTCAGAAAGGGCAAAACAATGGATAAGCACAGAAGTACTATTAACGCATAATTAATGAACTTAAATAGCTTTTCACCTTTAGAGAGCTTGTAAAATTCATGTCCCACGTTCATCTCTCCCCGTGCTGAGAATCAGGCCCCCGTGCCGGGGGCACCGAATTCTCAACTCATCATCATTCGATTAATTGTTATTGATAATAACGACTTTCGTTTTGGGATCGCTGTCTTTTTTCTGAAGCAATGCTTCGTATTCGTCCAAGCCTGCTGCCTGCAGCTGTTTTTTTGCAGCATCAAGAATTTTCTGCACCTCATCCGGACTCTTCGCATAGATCGCGCGGATGATGCTTTCATTATAATTGGTTAAGGCTGTTTTCAATTCCGTGCCTTTAGCGAACTCGCTCAGGAAGGCGCGCGGACGGTAACCATCGTTGACGGTAGCATTTTTCTTTTTCTCGTCAAACCCCCAATAATCGGCAATTTTCAGAGGTGCGGATACCGTATTGGGCATGGCGGAATCGCCAAATTGCATTTCGCCGAAATCGGCTAATCGGTTGATATCTGTACTGCCCAGATACCCTCCCCAGCCATTGCCTACACCATCAAATCCAAGCTCTTTAGCGGCTTTGGGATCTTTCTTCTTCAGGTCAAGCACTTCTTGTTTGACCAAAGGATTGCCTTTGGCATCCAGCGTATAGTCTCTTCCTTCCAGACCGTACTGCCAGAGCAGTTTGCCTTCACGGCTAGCTAAGAAATCGGCGAATTTGACAATATCCTGCGGATTTTTCGTTGTTTTCGGAATCGCCCAAGCATTATAGCCGCTCTTATAGTCAACCTGCATATGATAGGGACCATCCACGGAATCAATAGGGCCAAGCGGCAAATAGCTCATATCTTTATCGAAATCCAAATAATTATTCATCGATGCGATGATACCGAAGGAATGGTTGATTGCTCCTTCTGTCGCTTTGTTTTCTTGCATCGCATAATAATCAGGTGCCATTAATTTTTCTTTCAACAGCTTTTGCGCAAACTCGATACGCTTGAGCGGATATTCCGTTTTGCTTTCATGAATAATTTTACCGTTCTTATCTTTGGCAAACCCTTGGTCAAGCTCGCCCCATGTCAGATCATCAAAAAGCGGCCCATTTTCTCTATTGCTGCTTCCAAAATATCGTGGTCCAATCGGGATCACATCTTTGCCATTTGTATCCTTAAAGTTGCCGGCTTTAATTTTTTGAGCCAGTTCGTAAACTTGATCCGTCGTATGTATGGTTTTCGGGTCAACATTCAGTGCATCCGCGATATCTTTACGAATGTATGCTCCTTGAATATACTTCTGCTCCCGATATCCGCCTTCTCTGGCAATATTCATATGGACAAAATAGCTGGAGCCATTGAATTCCGGACGAAACATGATGGCATTCTTCGTATCCGTCGGTAAAAATTTATCTTCCAAATATTTGCTGTACACTTTAGAGTTTTTCATTAAAGGAGTGAGGTCTGTGAACATATCCTGCTTGGCAGCTTTCAAAATGACCGGCATTTCCTGACGTGCGCTGTTATTCAGATAAAAGGCGATAAAGTCCGGCAAATCGTTGGAAGCAAGCCCGGCAATCAAACCGTCGATCGCATGATCCGAGTTAACGCTATCCATTTGCAGCGTAATCCCTGTCATCTCTTTCAGTTTTTTGGCAATTTCGGGGTTAATGTCTTTCGATACATCGTCACTGTCAATAAACAGGAGACCCTTGATGGTTCGGTCTGCAATCCAGGTTGCAGGCTTGCCGCTGTTGTTCGCATCTGGCGATGATTTCGCGCCTTCGCCTGCTGTTAAGTTAGAACTTTCACACCCTGCAAGAAGTAATGTTGCTGCTAAAGGCACCAATAACCATTTGACCCTTCTTTTGTGCATTCTCAATTCCCCATCTCACTTTAATTTTTATGAAAAACACCTTGAGGTGTATTCAACAAAAAACCGGAATACTGAAACCGCTACCATACTGATTCATCCGTAAACTTTTTGGATGCCCGATTTGCTCCAATAACAAGAAATAACCCAATGAGACCCTGCATCAAACCAACAGCTGTCGCATAACCGTATTGTCCGTCTTTAAGTCCTACGCGAATAATATACGTATCCAGAATATCGGCCAGCTCCATATTTCCCGGCGTTCTCATTAGATAGATCTGATCAAAGCCTGCATTAAGAATGCTGCCAAGCGATAAAATAAAGAGAATCGATATCGTCAGTCGTATACCTGGCAAGGTTACATGCCAGATTTCATGCCATTTGTTAGCGCCGTCAATTCTAGCCGCTTCATATAACTCCACATTAATGCCAGCCATTGCGGCCAGATAGATGATTGAATCCCATCCAATGCTTTTCCAGATATGACTTCCGAACATAAGCGGATAGAAATACTTGCTTTCCATCATGAAGAAAGTGCTTCCGTCCCCTCCGAAAAATCGGATTGCCTCGTTAAGCAGCCCTGTTTCAGGTGCGAGCATCCGCTGCATGAGACCGACGACGATAACCCATGACAGAAAATGCGGAAGATAGGATATGCTTTGTGTGATGCCCCGAAATCTCCGATTTCTAACCTCGTTAAACATCAGCGCGAGCAGAATCGGAAAAGGTAAGCCAATGAAAAGCTTGATACTGCTAATAATTAAAGTATTTCTAATCAATTGCCCGCTTTGATAATCGTTAAAAAAAGCTTTAAAGTACGACAGGCCTACCCAAGGACTTCCAATGATCCCTTTATTAAATTGGTAATCCTTGAAAGCCAGCATGAGCCCTCCCATTGGGATATACGAAAAAATGAAGAAAAACAAGATACAAGGAAAAAGCATGAGATACAGTTGCTTATGTTTCCATATTCTTTTAACCAAAAGAGAGCTTCGCTTCCTCTTCGCAATATCGATTCCAGCTTGCATCAAATTCGTTTCCATCTCATACCACCTTTCATTGGCTTCAATATGGTATCGGTACCATATATGTTCTGATCTTAGTATAAGTCCCATTACTTTCATTTGACAATAGCATTTAATCTGTGCTTTCTTAAATGTTTTGTAAAGCGGAAACTATCCTGAAAGCACTTTCAAGATAAGGCGATAGTTTTCTCTAACTCCATCAAATTGGAAAAGCTTAAAGCTAGGCTATCCATCGGGTTATTCGCACAGTAATCTTGTTCAACGGCAAACCACTCTACGCCATTTTGTAATCCCCACTGTAGAATGGGTGCAAAATCGATCAATCCTGTTCCGATCTCTGCGAAATAGTTCCGTCCGTCCGCCGTCATATCTTTCAAATGGAGAATGGGCATGCGGAATGCATAATTTTGGATGAACGCTAACGGATCTTGACCCGCCTTCTTTACCCAATAGGTATCGATTTCAGGGAAAATAGTCAGATCATCAAGCACATATTCAAGTGCAAATTTCCCATCTATGAGGGTATGAAATTCAAAATCGTGATTGTGATAGCCAACACGCAATCCCCTGTCACTAACTTTGGCACTAACTTCGTGCAAATCTTTGCTAACGCTTACATATCCTTCCGGATTCATCAATTCATCCGGCAGCGAGTGACAGATGAAATCTTTGGTATTGAATAATCGGGCTTCTTCCAACACAGCATCCAAATCGTTTTTCATTCGATCCAGACCAACATGCATGCCGGCCGTTTGTAATCCGGTTTCCTTCATAACGGCTGCGATCTCTGCCGCAGGGTAACCGTGCAATCCGTCAATCTGAACGGCTGCCCACCCCATTTTTTTCAAGTCTCTCAGAACGTTTGGGAAATCCTTTTTCACTTCGTTTCTTAATGTATACAATTGAGCTGCCAGTTTGTGTCTGATCATTTCGCAATCTCCTCCTTTTTCAAATCCAGCCAAGCGATCTCCTTTGGAGTTAATTGAAGATTCATAGATGCTATCGAAGATTGAAGTTCTTCTGGCTTCCGTGGACCAATTATCGCGCAGGTCGGGAATGATTGATTCAACACGTAGGATAAGGCGATTTGAATGGAGGTTACTTGTTTCTCCGCAGCAAGCTTCACTGCACGGCGATACCGCTCCCAGTTGCCCTCGCTGTAGTAGACTCTCACCATTTCTTCATCAGACCGATTGTACGGTGAAAAGTTTCCCGAGAAAAATCCCCCAGCCTGCGAAGACCAAGCCAAGAGCGGAAGCTGATTGCTATCATGCCACAGGCAGGTTGCCTCGTCTGCTGAAATGCAGCCCTCCCATCTAGGCTCATTTGCTTTAGCAAGACTTAAGTTAGGACTGTTAAACGTAAACCCGATAAGCTTATGGGAGGCCGCATATTCATTCGCTTCCTGAATGCGCGTGTACGACCAATTCGAAGCTCCGATAGCTCGTATACGCTTAGCTTGAATATGCTCATTCAGCTCTTCCATAATGGGTCCGACCTCTACGCCTGGATCGTCTCGGTGCAGAGCATACAAATCTACATAATCTGTACCAAGTCTCTCCAAACTCTCCGACAAATCCTTGCGGATTGCTTGCGGGTTCACCCTTGGACCCGGACTGCCATCATCATGATGAGCGCCTTTGGTCATAATAACGACATGTTCTCTAAGATTATTTTCTGCCAGCCATTGACCGAGAATCTTTTCTTTATTTCTATATTGATGAGCGGTATCAAAAGCATTGCCGCCTGCTGCGATGAAGGCATCCAGCATGGTACGCTCCGGTTGTTCCAGCTTTCTCAAATCTCCTGTTCCCATGAACAACCGGGATATAGGTTTGTCTACTCCGGGAATTTGCAAATATTTCATATTGATTCCTCCTTCTGGGCTTTATATTTTGCCATTAATAAATGTCTCAAGCTCATCCAGATTCGGTGCGCCTGTACTACCGCCGTAAGCGCCGACAGACAGTGCCCCGCAAGCGTTTCCATATTTCAAACAGGTTTCCACTTCTTGCCCCGACAAATAACCAAATAAATATCCGGCATTAAAGGCATCTCCCGCACCCGTCGTATCAATGGTTTCAACTTGATAGGCCGAAAGGTACGTCTGTACGCTATCCTTCATCGCAACAGCCCCTTTCTGCCCAAGCTTAACGACAAAATGGCTGCAATAGTTTTTCATAAAACGCAAGCTCTCGTCTATGGTATCGAGACCTGTATAATGAAGTGCTTCCGTTTCGTTCATTAGAAACACATCGAAATACTTCATCAAATCAAATACGCCTTTAAACCATTCGCCGGAATCGTCCCAACCTAAGTCGCAAGAGAGTGTGACTCCCATTTCCTTGAGTGTTTTCGCCATTGCCATGAATTCTTCATGGTTTTGTCTTCCCCGATAGCCGGTGACGTGTACATGTTTGCCTTGAGCGATTTCTGACAAGTCCAATCGGCTAATTTTGAGTTCCAAGTTTGAGCCTGCGTAGGTAATAAACGAACGATCCGTTTCCGGATTAATCGCTATCGTAATACCGGTATGACTCGTATCACTCGTCTTAATCAAGCTGGTATCGATACCATATTGATTAAATTTTTTTCGGATAAAATGTCCATAGTCATCATTCCCCAGAACACCGTTAAATGCTACTCGTGATCCGAGCTTAGTAAGTGAGATCGCAAATAAAGCAGCTCCCCCGCCGATATGCTTCGTCATATTTTCAACAAAAATCTCCTGTCCTGGCTTAGGAAAATGGTTAAGCCCAGCTACAACAAGATCTATATTGGCATCACCGATGACAACCGAATCAAATTTTTTCAATGAAATCTCCCTCTTCCGATCCAAATAACGATCAACTTTGCACCCTTTGTGGAATCGATACCATATAAGGGGCAAAAAATAATACCATGTGTTCTGGTATCGATTCCATAATAGCTTAAAAAAAAGCAATCAAAATAAATTAACTGAATAATCAATGAATCCGCTTTACCTATAAGTTATTATACAAGACTGTTTTTACTTGTCAATCAGTTTTTATTTGAATGAAATTTGCCAAAAATGAAGCTGGAAAGCGAAGAGATATGCTGACCTTCCCGCATCATAATCCATGACGAGCAAGCCGTACCTTTTCGCAAAACCAGCAATCATTTTAGCTAAGTTGAATGATATTAATTGTCGCCCCAGGAGGTGCTAAAACAACCGTAGCCACGATGCCGAAAACCTGGAGGATAACGGTTGAACCCGCCGTTGCTGTTGTAATAAAATCCGCGATATAAGATGACGCCGCAACCGCAGGCGTATTCACAGACGCTGGGATGGCAGTGCCATTCAATAAAACGCGTGATTGCGCCAGCACCCCTGCTGTTGCGTTTATTTTGTAGGAAAAGTAGTAAGTACCGGCATTCGCAAGCGTAAAAGTGGTATTGGCACCGTTTATCGTGATCCCCGGTCCTAAGTACTGATTATTGGGCAATGGGATATTGAGCCCCCCCAATACAACCAACAAAGTCCCTGAAGTATTTGCCCCATACGCTGAAGTAGCTGTCGTGCTAGTACCCGTGGCTCCTGTAGCTCCTGTAGCTCCTGTAGCTCCCGCTGCTCCTGTAGCTCCAGCTGCTCCTGTCGCCCCGGCTGCTCCCGTAGCCCCGGCTGCTCCTGTCGCTCCCGCTGCTCCCGTCGCTCCCGCTGCTCCTGTCGCCCCAGCCGCTCCTGTCGCTCCCGCTGCTCCTGTCGCTCCCGCTGCTCCTGTCGCTCCCACTGCTCCTGTCGCTCCCGCTGCTCCCGTAGCCCCGGCTGCTCCTGTCGCTCCCGCTGCTCCTGTCGCCCCAGCTGCTCCCGGATCTCCCGTCGCCCCTGTCGCTCCCGTAGCTCCCGGATCCCCCGTAGCTCCCGGATCCCCCGTAGCTCCCGTAGCTCCCGTAGCTCCCGTTGGTCCAACTGGACCGCCAGCAGGACCTGTAGGTCCAGTTGGACCCGTAGGACCTATTAATGTCGGCGCAGACAAAACATCCGCCAGTTTAGCTTGCAGAATGGCCTCCTCCAAGCTCACAGCCGCAATCGTATTCTTTATGCTTTCATTAACCAGCAAAATATCGCTGATCGTTACTGCTACTGGTGTAGTACCTGGAAGAGTGCCTAGTACATACTGCAGCTTTTCTCCTTCCGCGTTCAAAATGTGACTCAATCCCAGTTCCTCCAAAGCAATGGAGGCTAACAGTAAATTGATGGCTTCATCTCGGGTAATAGAAATTACAGGTGTAATATTGGGAAAATCCTCGTCATCGTACATCTTGATATCCCCCACTTTCTTCTCTATAGTCAAAGAAATACGAAAAGAGCTGACTTTTCACAAGTCAACCCCTTCATCGTATAACTGGATCTTATTTCTAAACCATCGACACACCCGCACTTGCGTATCCCTCAACTGAAGTCACGAGAGTAAGTCCGGTTGCCGTACTGGAATAAACAAGCAATAACCTTGTTTGAGCTGTTACCGGAATCGATAATCCAGTTATGATACCGGAACTAATGGTCCCTAGCGAGAGGGTGCCCGTTAAAGCCGGTGAAAGAGTGACTACAGCTCCCGGTACGGCTGTGAACGAGTTATTCGGTGTCGTAGAACTATATAATTGAGCTGTTATTGTTACCGTGGTACCGATTAATGATAAAGCAAGCGTTGTGCTGAAATATGCAGCAATGGAAGTGATGGTTCCTGTTCTTGGCATCGAAAATGCAAAGTTTAGTAAGGTACCGCTTGCTCCTGTAAGATCAATAACCCCGCCCAAAATCGAGACGCCAGTTGCAGAGCTTCCAAAACCAACCATACTGACAGTTCCCACTAACCCACCAGCAATCGTGGTCAATGTAACTGGAAGACCTGAAGAATAAGGAATAATCGGACCAGAACCATTCAACCCTGTAGTTCCTGTGGCCCCTGCTGTACCTGTTGCTCCGGTTGCTCCTGCTGCGCCCGTTGCTCCGGTTGCTCCTGCTGCACCCGTTGCTCCGACTGCACCTGGATCGCCCGTTGCACCTGTTGCTCCCGCTGCACCTGTTGCCCCGGTTGCTCCTGCTGCACCCGTTGCCCCGGTTGCTCCTGGATCGCCAGTTGCCCCAGTTGCTCCTGCTGCTCCTACTGCCCCGGTTGCTCCTGCTGCACCCGTTGCTCCGGTTGCTCCTGGATCACCTGTCGTACCCGTTGCTCCTGTCGGTCCGACTGCTGGTCCACCTGTTGGACCGGTTGGACCCGTAGGTCCTGGAGGACCCACAGAAATTGGAGTCTCAAGAATACTTTCCAGCTTAGTTTGCAGAAGGAATTCTTTCTTCGCTACCGTGTTAATCGTACTTTTTACGCTGTCATTGATTAACAAAAGGTCGCTAATCGTTGCAGGCGGTCCCGTTAAGCCCGGCAATGTTCCCAGAACATATTGGAGCTTTTCCCCTTCCGCATTGAGAATGTGGCTTAATCCGAGTTCTTCCATGGCAATCGATGAAAGCAATAAGTTAATAGCTTGATCACGCGTCACTGAAATATTCGGTGATATATTAGGTATATTAGCTTGTGACATTATCTCAACCTCCTTTCGATAGTTACAGAATATTCTCATCGGATTGGAAGTGTGATGGCAGCAATACCTATATTTTGGAAATTGGGGTGTATATCCGCGAAATCCAAAAAAAGCCGTCCCCTCAGTCATTACCACGACAGAAGGGCAGCCTTTTTACCTTTTCACCTTTATACCATTGATTAATTGGCTTATTTTACTTAAGATCGCCTAGAAGTTCGCTTTCTTTCACGCCGGGTAAACATTAGCGGAGGCGAGGCTGACTGATTGGCTTGTCTAAGGCGGGTCTCCTCTACAGGCAGAGGGCTAAATGCACGGGATTGGTCATCCAAAACATTGTCCGGTTCAACGTACTCGAAAAGCTCAGTTTCATCCGGTATCGGAGTAGTCATGTTCGGATGACTCATACTCGGATGGCTCACGTTCGGTTTATTCAGATAATAGTCCTTCAGATGGACCAGTCTTTCTATACATGCCATTTTTGACGAAAGATCGGATTGCTCGAGCAGCGCAATCATTCTCAGCACGGTTTCATGAATGTCAGAGGATGGCATCGGCGCCATTTCATTTTTTTCAATATAGGAAAGATTTTGGTGTTTACGCTGCCCAGCTGCATGTAAATTTAATAAGGAGGTGAACAAAGCGCAAATTTGAAATGACAGATCGTTTCTAACTTCATCCGCTTCGCCTTTCATGCGATACAACAAGGCTTCTATAAGGTGAAATACCGATAAGCTTAACTGAGGGACTGCTGCCGCACAACGGTTTACGGCTTGTTCAGTAGTCGAAATGCTCATACTCCAAGTTTTCCAGTTCCATAATATTTTCTGCCTCCACTTCTTCATGCGGCGTTGACAATTTTGTTTCAACGAACTGCATATGCGAGATAGCATGAAGTTTTTTTAACATTAACCACTGCGTCATCACCATGGAATCTAGAAATTGAATGACACTATGATTATAAATAAGAATCTCCTGCGTGGTAGGTGCCGTGGGGAAATCGAGATTTTTTCCCACAAAGGATGATGTTTTATCCGCCTCTGTTCTCATTAATTTAGCAAGTGATTCCTCTTCGGAAGCGAGAGACTGCAGCAGATGAGCGATCGCAGATGTGTAGGAAGGCACTTGCTCGAACGGTTTCAACGACCTACTCCCCTTTCGCCTGAAACTAAGCTCTATTCTTCACATTCATCTATGATATACTCGGCGAGCTCGTTTTTTTCTTCAAGTTTCACGATATCGGATAATTTAAAGGTAAGCAGCATCTGATTGCTAATGATATTTCTCATCATTCGATCCACGCTCGAATTAATAAGCAGTGCTTCATTAATCGTTAGGCAGCGGTCTTTGAGAACGTGCTGCAGTTTCTCCGCTTCGGCGTTAATGATGTGAGAAAGCCCGATCTCCTCAAGTGCGATCGAGGTCAGCAGTAAATTAATAACTTCTTTCCGTTTGAGAATAATCTCCGGTTTAATGTCAGGAATATTAGGCATGGACATGTCTTTCAACTCCTGTATCGTAGAATTTATTAAACTTTAAGGCATGTATCCGTACCTTCAATCTAGTATATGATGGTTGTCTGTTTTCATGATTTTTTCAACCTGTTTTTGGAAAAATAAAACAAAAAAAGCCCAAAAGGGCTTTTTTAAACCAGCCGTAATCATTTACACAATTTCATTCGGGAAGTTATCCAAAATATTTTCCATTTTAAACTGCAGCAGCATTTCTTTCTTAATCACGTCTTGCAACGTTTTCCTTACACTGTCATTGATTAGCAAAAGATTCGAAATGTTCGTCGTTGGCGGCGTAACCGACGGAAACAAAGTGCCAAGTACAAATTGAATTTTTTCTGCTTCCGCGTTGACGATATGCGCTAACGCAAGCTCTTCCAATGCGATGGAGGCCAACAATAAATTGACCGTCCCACCTAAGGTAAGCGATATGAGCGGGGTAATATTAGGTATATTGGCTTGTGACATTTTACATTCCTCCATTCGTACTTGAGAAGTTTAAGTCAGTCATATATATGCGCGATAACTTGTTTTATCGAACCGTTATTTCCAACTTATTTGCTGCCAATTTGTTCAAAATACCGTTGATTATGGAGGATTGATGGGTGTTTGGAATTATAGGAATAGGAAATATCATGGTGGAATTTAGCCTTATCCTGCCTCCCGATCCGGTCGTAGCATAAACATAACTGCACATGCGGCAGCCACGTCCATGATGAATGATCCATAAAGCCCATAAACTCCTTTGGCTTCGGACACTGTGTTGCGGACTCATACCAATAGATCGCTTGATGATAATCTTGTTCTTCGAGAAAAACAGATCCGATCCGGCAGCAGCAGTCTGCCCGGGGCATATCGTATTCAAATGCCCTGAATATCGCCAAGAGCTGCTCGTCTCTCTGACCTAAATAACTGTAGCAGGTTGCCAGGTGAAGCGCAGCGGTAATTTTATCTTCCTCCCAGCCCTCCGGAGTTTGAAGAAACGTTTCATAATATATAGCTGCTTCCTGATGAAAACCATGTTCTCTGCATTCATTCGCATAATATAATTGATCCCGTAAGCTTAAACCTTCCCCTCTAGCCAACATGTTCCGGTAGATTTGCAAATTACGGTCTGTGTGAACTTTATCTTTGCGATGTGTGACCGCAATTTCGCTGTCGAACACACTTCCGCTTGCCGCTAAATATTCATGCACAGCGCCAATCCATTGAAATTGGCACGCTCGGCGCACAAGCCGATTCCTGCGCAGACTATAGGTTACATTTTGATTCTCATCAAAACTGAGATGATAGCTCATCGTCACGCGGTCAACGGGCGGTTCCATTGTCCGAATCAAATCCAGAAACAGCAGGCGATCTTTCTCTGTCAGCGTATCATCGGCATCCAACCATAAGATGTATTGCTGTGTAGCTTTAGAAAAAGCAAAGTTTCTGGCTGCAGCAAAATCGTCCACCCAAACGAAATCATAAATTTGATCCGTGTATTTGGAAGCAATTTCCTTGGTCCTGTCCGTAGAGCCTGTATCGACAATAATGATTTCATCCGGGATGCCGCGAACGGAATGAAGACACAGAGGCAGCGCGTTCTCCTCATTTTTAACGATGAGGCACAAGCTGATTGTTATTTTGCGGTCTGCCGGTTGTACCCCTTTGCAGCTTTGCTTATAGGCATCAATACCGGCCAGTTCTGACTTGCGATAAATATGATAAGCCGGATAGTGAGTGTCCACATAGAGGGCAAAGCCCATGGCTCGCGCGCGTATGCAGAAGTGCCGGTCTTCTCCCCAAAAGGACAAATTAGGAATTTCGGCAAACCGAACGCCGGCTTTCATGGCTTTGCGGCTGATTAAGGTACACGCGCCAAGTCCGCCAACTTCATAAATACCCGGTACTCTTAACTGGCCGAGAAACTGCCAAGTCCGCTCAGCCGACTCCTCGTCGGATAGCGATTCCTTCCTGTCTTTGTGATACAACGTATACTGATCTCTAAGCCAAACTTGCGGCATTTCCATCGTATCCGGCTGCCATTTCGTCCAAAAAATATTGGAGATGATTTCTTTATTGGCCGAAACAAGCTGTTCTAATGTATGCGGGTGTAAGATGAGATCCGAATCGATCAGAAATACATAATCAAATTTGCGTTCCAAGGCATAAGCAAGAATAGCGTCCTTCATCCTGGCTACTTTCCAAATCGTCTCTTCCGGCCAGTAGTGAGTGAACTCATCCTTCTCATACGTTTCAGGAAATTTCTCCTCCATATAGATATCCGTTCTGCCGTGTTGCGATTGGAATTGACGAAGCAATTGCTGTGAAGATTCTTCTGCGTTATCATCGACGAATAAATAGCTTACAACGATGTTTGTTCGTTCAAGCTCTGCCAGAGAGGTGAGGAAAGGAGCGAGTATTTCTGGACTTTGGCGAATGGGACTTCCGATTAATATGCGTTTTTTCCGACTCAAGGTGTCTTCTCCTCCCGGCGAAGATTGGCAAAGTAAGCTTTGTTATGCAAAATACCGGGATGTGCAGGGTTGTAGACGAATGCAATCTCATTATGCAGCTCCGCTTTTTGCTTCTGTCCCGTTCGGTCGTAGCATAGACAGAGCTGCAGGTGCGGCATCCACGTCCAAGCCGCATGATCAACCATTCCGGCATAATCGGCGGGTTCGCCTAGCGTAGTAGCTTTTTGAAACCAATAGATCGCCAGCTCGAGCCGGTTGTCCTCCATAAAATAACTGCCCACCCGGCAGCACATCTCCGCCCTCGGCTTCCCATACAGCAAAGTTCTAAACCAAGCTTTCAGCTGCATCTGGCGGTTGGCCAGTTTACCGTAACAATCCCCCATCTTCAGGCAAGCGGCAAAACAATCTTCGCGCCACCCCTTTTTCGTGGCCAGGAAACGCTCATAATACGTGACAGCTTTTTCATCTAAGCCATGATCATTAAGCTCGTTTGCGTAATAGTACAAGTCTCGCGGGGAAAACACTTCATCCTCGGACTCGCGCTGCTGATAAATGCGCAAATTACGGTCGGTATACTGCTTATCTTTCTTGTGTGTTATGGCAATGTCCGACTGAATGACGTGCCCGCTGACGATCAGCACTTCGTGAACGGGACCTTCCCAGCGAAAACCGCAGGCTCGCCGGACCAGACGGTTACGTTTCAGACTTGATATTACCTTGTTATCCGCATCAAAGGCTAAGTGATACGGCATCATCACGCTGTCGGCCGACGGGTCGATGGAGGCTTTCAGCGCTGCGAATTTCCGCCGGTCCTCTTCCTCAAGCTCATCGTCCGCATCCAGCCATAAGATATAGTCCATGTTCGCTTTAGAAAAAGCAAAATTTCTAGCGTCAGCAAAATGATCTTTCCAAGGCATATCGTAAATAAGCTCTGTAAAAGAGGAAGCTATCTCCTTGGTCCGATCCGTAGAGCCTGTGTCTACGATGATAATTTCATCCGCTATACCTCTAACCGAGTGCAGACAGCGGTGAAGCGACTGCTCTTCATTTTTGACAATCATACATAAACTTATCGTTATCAATGGGCTATTCCTCCCAAAGTACGAGGTTCGGATGTTCATCTAGAATAGAATCATACTGCTCTTTCCATCCATACTGGGCATTCGGATCCAGCCGCATATAGCGCTCATATTTCTCTTTCCTGTCTTCCGGCTTAGCCCAGCCATAATGCTTGATTCGGGCAGGGTGGCACAGATAAGAGAAATAGCTGATTGTCGCCGGAAATCGGCCGCAGTGCTGAGGCGTCTCTCTCCAGAGATAAGGAAAATGCGGCTTATACCTGATCAGGAAAGGGCGGTATACATGATGGGCACTCCAATAGGCATCCTCCCGGTAGCTGGTTTCGCTCCACATATCGTACAGCCGAAAATAGATCGCATCCTGCTCGCAGCCCTCTAGCAATCCGCCCACTTGATTCGCAAACTGATCTTCAAACAGTTCATCCCCATCCAAATTCAATATCCATTCAGGGTTGGTACGCACTGTCGCTTCCCATTGCTGCTTGCGCAGCAGTACCTCATTGGCAAAACGAGACTCCGGATTACGAATCAGCTGCAGCGGGATGCCGGACAGCAGCTCTTGACAGATGTCAGAGGTGTCATCCGTACTTCCGTCATCAATAATAACCGCCTCGTCAATCCAGTCGCGATGTTGCAATAACGCATTTCGCAAGTAGCGCCCGCCTTCATTTTTGACAACCATCGAGAGCGTTAATTTACTCATATCGAGCGCCCCGCTACGCAAAAAATTTCATGTCCGTTCCAGCCGGCCTGAAGCCCGATCATCATCTTTATTTTCTCCTTTTCCGACAGCGATGGAAGTGCCCCAGGATGGATCCGCAAATCATTTTCGAGCCGTGCCGGCTCCTCTCTGGAAAAAATAGAGATAATTTCAAAATGACTTAAAGACATCAGAAGCTCAATATGTTTCTTAGCATAATGAAACAAATGGTCCTCTTCTGTAAATAGAGGCGATGAAGCTCCTTGCAATGCATTTGTAAGCGAATGCTGATTGGGCAAGCTGAACAATATTCTGCCTCCCGGCGCTAGAACAGCACTGACCTGCTCCAGAAAAGAAACCGGAGATGGAATGTGCTCTAAAACATGCCAAAAGACGATTGCGTCGAACTTTTCATCCTCCTCAAAAAGATTCAATCCCCAAAGCTCGTTTCTGAGATTCAGACCATAACGATCGTTCGCGTATTCGCAAGCAACAGCTGACGGCTCGAGTCCCTGCGCTTGCCAACCCGCTTCCCGAGCCAACCATAGAAACTCGCCGGTCCCGGAACCAATTTCAAGCAGCTTCCCTTTTTTACGAAAAAACATATCCAGCAGCATAACGCTGAAAGCAGCATGCTCTCTCAGTGTATTCACTGCATATAAATCCCTCATCGCCACCCAGTTGCTATCATAAATATCCTTAATTAACTGCTCTTGCTGTACTTTGTCGACCTGCTCTTGATAAATAAGCTGACAGGACTGACACATCATCAGTGTGAAAGTAGCATACGAATGAAAAATCATGCTTTCATTGACTTTACAAAGTGGGCATGACTGCACGCGATCATCCCTTCTTTCATTTATTTGTATGCAGCCGCATATTTATGGCCATAAGCCGTCAAAACCGGAGGTGCCCTTGATGAAACGCCCAACTGTTTCACTTTGTATGATTGTGAAGAACGAAGAAGCAATGATCCAAACCTGTTTGCTCAGTGTCAAAGATTGGATCGATGAAATGATCGTCGTAGACACCGGTTCAACCGACAAGACCGTGCAGATTGCCCGCTCCATGGGGGCTGAAGTGCTTTCCTTCGAATGGAACAATCATTTTGCCGATGCCAGAAACTATGGACTCACACATGCCAAATCAGATTGGATCCTGTATCTGGATGCTGACGAGGAACTGTCGCCTCTCGGTGATTTCGATTTGCATAAGGCGCTCATGGAGACACAGGCTTCCATACTCTCCCTTCATTTAGTTAATTATATTGGGGATTCGCCAAATGAAGACGAAGCATTTCATATAGCTCATCCCCGTTTTTTCCGCAACCACATCGGACTGCAGTTCAAATATGCCATTCATGAAACACTGAATATCGACGATGTTTTTTCTGATCGTGATCATACCGAAGTCATGGGAGCTATTCCGCTTAAATTATTTCACCGTGGGTATATGGAGCCAATTACGACTCAAAAAAACAAATATACACGCAACATGACCTTGTTGCAGCAAGAAGCGAAATCGCCGTCCTCTTCCTCCAACCCATGGATTGAGTATCATATTGCGAGTGAGTACTATCGAATCCGGGAGTATGAGAAAGCTTTTGAGTATGTAAATTTATCTATTGTCCGATTCATACAAGGCGGCAAAATGCCTCCGTCTATGTTGTATAAACTGAAATATGCGATCCTCTTCAACACAGGCAGCATTGACGGCGCTTGGCCCGGTATCGATAAAGCCATTGCGCTGTATCCGGATTATGTCGATCTTCATTTTTATAAAGGCGTCATCTGTTATGTGAAAGGGTGGTACGCTGCGGCTGTAGACGTATTTAAACACTGCTTGGAACTGGGGGAGATGACAGGACTTCATCTGACCTTGCGCGGTACAGGCAGCTTTCATGCCTGGTATTATTTAGGTCTATGCTGGGAAAAAACAGGAAATAACCAGGCGGCAATAAACGCCTACGAGAAAGCTTTTGAACTTTCCCCCACCTATTCAATTGCCAAGGATGCGCTTCTCAGGCTTCAAGAAAACAATAAATAATGTCTTACTTGTTCGATGTGTAAAGGAAGGAGCAGGAATTTATTTACATTCGTCGAATGTAGGCTATAAATAAGTACGAAGGAGGAAAGCAATGGCTAAGCGCATTCAACTGCTTGTGGGGACCAACAAAGGCGTTTTTATTTATTCTTCTACGATGGAAAGACGACATTGGTCCTTGAAGGGACCCTTTTTACCCGGGTGGGAAGCCTACAGTGTGCTTGGAGATACGCGCAACGGCAACCGGCTGTATGCCGGTACCTCGCATGCTGCCTATGGCGCTACGCTTCGTATGTCTGATAATGGCGGTGAAACATGGGAGCAAATCCGGGTAGGCCCGGCATACGACACTGAAAGCGGTTTCAATTTAAACCGTATTTGGCAGATCGTACAAGGCCATGCAGCAGAACCCGATACCCTCTTCGCCGGTGTCGAAGAAGCCGGCATTTTCGTAAGCCGCGACAACGGTCGTTCCTGGAAGGAGCTGGATGCACTAACCAAGCACCCCACCCGGCCGGAGTGGTTCCCCGGAGCGGGCGGCATGTGCTTGCATACGATACTCGTTGATCCCCGGAACGCCAAACGAATGTGGGTCGGCATTTCCGCGGTTGGCGTGTTCCGCACGCTGGACGGCGGTTTAAGCTGGAGCCCCTGCAATAACGGCTTGAACCGTGTACCGACTGGACAACCGGATGAACGGGTCGGCTACTGCGTACACAAAATCGTGCTCGATCCGGCAAACTCCGATATTCTCTATATGCAGGAGCATAGCGGCGTGTTTCAATCGATCGACGGCGGTGACAGCTGGCATCCGATCGAAGAAGGTCTGACACTTCACGAAGGCGACATGCCCTTCGGCTTCCCGATTGCCGTAGCGCCAACAGGCGATTTGTTCTTGATTCCTTTAGAGAGCAGCGAACAGCGCTCGATGCGGGACGGCAAGCTGCTGGTCTACCGCATGGCAGCCGGCGAACAACGCTGGAAGCCGATCGGCGATGTGCTGCCGGAGGAAGAACGCCATGTCAGTGTGCTGCGCGACGCCATGACCGTTGACCATTTGGAACCCTATGGTCTCTATTTTGGAACCACTTCCGGCGAAGTGTACTGTTCCCTGGACCGCGGGGAAAACTGGGAGCGGCTGCCCGGCCAATTTTCACGCATCCTAACCGTCAAGACGCTTATTGGGGAGGATTAGTATGCGCATTGCCGTCACCATTCCTTCCTTATTGCGCGATTGCACGGGCGGCCGCGTCAAGTTTGAACTGGAGGCGCTTACGCTGCAAGAGGCGCTGAATCAACTGCTGCTCAGCTATCCTCTGCTGCGTGTACACCTCTGGACGGAAACAGGACAAGTCCGGAAGCATGTCCTGCTTTATTATAATGATACGAATATCGCATGGCTGGACGATTTGGAAATTCCGCTGCAGGCCGGTGACCGTCTTACCGTATTTCAAGCTGTCTCTGGCGGTTAAAACAGGGCCGACGCTTCATTCCTCTAGACTTTACTGTCATAAAAATAATGCTCAGCCCGAATGCTGTCTCCTAATTCGACAATCCCGTACGAGTACCGCGGCTGCCTTCTTTTATCCGTCGGCGAGCCCGGGTTAAACATAAGCATCCCCTGTATGGTTTCGTGAAAAGGGATATGAGAATGCCCGAAAATGACGATATCCGGCTGTTCATCCCGGAACGCTTCCCGGGCTCTTTCCTCTGTCGTCTTGCGGTAGCCGTCTCCATGGATAAGGCCGATCCGAAACTTGCCGATAGTCACGATTTTTTTCAAGCCAAACCGCTCGATGATTTCATGACCGTCATTATTCCCGGCTACGGCTTCACAAGGAGCAATTTGTTCAACGAGTTCGACCACATGCTCACTCACCCAATCTCCCGCGTGAAGAATAAGCTCGACACCTTGCAAGCCGTCAACCAATGCATGGGGCAGCTTTTTTGCGCTTGCGGATAAATGCGTATCTGAAATGACGCCAATTCGCATGAGAATCTCTCCTTTCTGTTCATACCACAAATTCGATGTTTGCCGTGCAGTTTGATACAATATAGCTGAAGTTTACGCCAAGGGGGACAACCATGATGAAAGAGCCCATCGTCATACAGAATAAATTAAGAGAAGCTATGGGGCATCTCGAAAAAAGGTTCATGGAGCGGGAAGAGCTGATTCGAGTACTGCTCCTGGCTATTATGAGCGGCGAACATGTCCTTCTGGTCGGACCTCCCGGTTCAGCGAAATCACAGCTGGCACGCGCTGCTGCAGATTTATTTGGCAACGAGCCCTATTACGACTATTTATTGACTCGCTTCACGACGCCGGACGAGCTGTTTGGACCTGTCTCCTTGCAAAAATTAAAACAAGACGAGTACAGCCGCCTCACGGAAGGCTACTTGCCAAGCGCCCGTTTCGCCTTTCTTGATGAAATATTCAAAGCGAACAGCGCCATTCTTAACTCGCTTCTGTCGATATTAAATGAGCGTGTTTTCTTCAACGGACGTGTGAAGCAGCCTTCCCCTCTATTATTCCTAATGGCGGCATCCAATGAACTGCCGGAGGATAACGAACAGCTTGCTGCGCTTTACGACCGCTTTCTGTTCCGGTTTGAAGTCGAATATGTCAAACAAATTTCCAGCTTTGAGCTGATGTTTCAGGCTCCGAACACGCCGCTTCCTAACCTGCTTTCCACAGAACTCATAAAGCAATTGAGATCACAGGCTATGGATGTACAATTGCCGGACGCTTTAATTTACATGCTCTTCCAGTTGAAAACAGCCCTCCAAGAGAAAGAATATGTGATTTCGGACCGCCGTTGGAACAAAATCGGACACACTTGGAAAATATCGGCCGCCATTCACGGGCGCAGTGCAGCCGGCGTTTGGGATACCGTCCTCACCCCGCACATGCTCTGGGACTTCCCCGAAGATTTGCCGGAAGTCAAAGCGATCTTCGATACCTTATTTCAGGATATGCTAAAACGTGAGATGGAACAAGAGCTCCCACTACAGCAGTACAACTTGACGGTTAAAAAGTGGCTGGACAAGGAAGATGAGCTTCACGCCTTCCAATTTAAGAAAGAAATCGGCGGCTCCTTAACCAAAGACGCCGCTGAGCGTCTAAAAGGAAACTTGGAAGATTGCCGGATAGAACTTGAGGAAACCGCACGCAGTTTGCGCGGGAGACTCGTCTCCTGGCAGGAGAAAGAAAAGAAGCTGCCGGAATGGGTCGCCTCGCAGTCGATTTTTCTGCAGCACCCTGAGCAGTATGCCGTTAAATTTACTCACCTTCGCATTCAGGGCGAGCGTATTTTACAATCCATACAAGGCTTATACCGCACATTGTTCGACCGTGAAGTGCCGGGCATTGTATACGACTACACACTCTAAGAGGTTATCTTATGATCATACGGTGCACACGGGTTGACCGCTATGTATTTGAGGGCTATGTCCATTCTTCGCGCGTCGCACAGGAGTGGATGCGGGAAGCGGTGCGGCAGGCGCCATGGTTTTCCATTGAAATGTTTGCCGATTTCTTCATGTGCTTTTATTTGACGAAACCCGAGATGGACGCTGCTTCCGAAGAAACGCCCTTTCATCGTTGGATGGTGCTGACCTTGACCAAGCAATACTTCTATGTCTCCATTCATCCGCGGACGATCGGGCAAGTGAACGCTTCCTTCAAAACAGCGCTCAAAGCGCTGATGTGGCTGACCGAGTCCTACGAGAAAGAAGTGAAAAAAAGGCAAAAAGAACAGCAGCAAATTGGCGTTGGTCTGGAGAAAAAGCAGCAAATGAGCGGCCAAGAAGACAAAAGCGTCAGCGAAAGGCTCACAGATAAGCAAATTGAGAAGCTGCGGCTCGTTGGCTACACCCTGCAGCAAGGAAAGCGTTCAGTTGAGGATAAGCAGGAGGCCGCCGATTCGCGGCCGCTGGTCGCTGAAGAGATACGCGCGCTGAAAGAGCGTATCGTGGAACTGCAGCGCGAGATGCGTACGGAGTTCATGAAACGCGACAAGCTGAAAGCCAAGCTGCGCAAGGCGGAAGAGGAACTCGAACGCCGGAAGCGGCAGCTGGACCGCATGAGCGCGCGCGATCTTGCCGCGATGCAGGAGCTTGAGGCCGAGCTGGGCGACTGGCTTGGCCGCTCTTTGAAGGAGACGCTGTCCCTCGAAGAGACGGACAGCTTTAATGTACACGAGCTCGTGCAGGCGAGTCAGCGGCTCGCGAACCGGCGCTGGGGCAGCGAGCTGGGGAAGCTGCGCAGGCAGACGTTCGAGCATTATATGCAGTGGATCGAGAAACTGAAGCGCAGCAAGGATTTGGTCGCATTCCTGCAGGAGGTGGGCCGCAACATTCATCATCTGCGGGTTCAGCGGAAAAAGCAGCGCTCGCCTTATGTGCCGGAAGCCTACGATGATTTGCGCTACTCCGGCGACATAGCCCACTTGCTTCCCAGCGAAGCCAGTCTGCTCGCGGATGAAGACTTCGAGCCTTATTTTCTGGTCAAATGGATGGAAAATAAGCTCATGACTTACAACTACACCGGCTCCTCTCCCGAGCCGCAAAAAGGTCCCGTGATCTGCATGCTCGACACATCCCACTCCATGCGCGGCAGCAAGCTGCGGCTTGCCCAGCTGTTTACCGCAACGTTCGCATCCTTTGCCCTTCTTGAGCGGCGGGATTTCGTGCTGCTCCTTTTCGGCGCAAAGGGCGAGCTCGTCGAGCACATCTTGTCCTATAAGCGCCCGGACTGGGATCGCTTCTACGGCCTCGCGCAGCTCGCGTTCGGCGGCGGCACGAACTTCGACGCCCCGCTGGGCCGAGGGATGGACATCGTTCAGCATGAGCCAAAGTTTCACGATGCAGATTTCGTCATGGTCACCGACGGAGTCGGCCAAATCTCCAAAGGAACTCTGCAGAAGCTCACAACACTTGGCCAGAAGAAGCAGCTGCGGCTGCATTCCCTAATCATCGGCTCGGCCCGCCAGCATCTCGTGCAGAAATACGAAATTGTCGGCGTCTCGCATCAGGTGCGCTTTGCGACAGCCTGGGATATGCAGGATCCCGTCAAGGATGAGCTTTTGCTTGATGTGTTTGCGAAGCGGTGACGCTCAACACAGAAACCCCCTGCTCGCCGTTGTCACGGCTCGAGGGGGTTTATCTATTTCACTTCCATCGAATAACGGCCTCTCTGTCCATTAGCAAGGACAAAGCCCCCAACGAAATAGGAGAGGGAACTCCATTCCCTTATTTAAGCATATTGCCGAAATTCGTGGATCAAAGGGAAGCTGCAGGGTCTTATTTAACCTCCATCGTTCAAATAGGTGTCAAAATGGCGAAATAGCGGCCCCTAGTTCCCTCTCCCTCGCCCTAACGGATCTTTTTGGCGAAATAGTGGCTTATAGTTCCCCGGTAAACAACGAAATTCGGTAAATTAAAATAAGGACCCCTCTCGGAGTCCTCATCCTTATTCGAAAATCTCAAACCTGCATCAAATCCTTAATCGTCTTAAGCGACACTCCCGTTTGATGATACACCTCAATGATCGTGGCGCGGGGATGCTGCCTGACGAAGTCCTTCACTCTGTGCGTCTCGATCAAGTGCTGCTGAGAACACGGTTTACAGCGCTTCCCGTAGTTTGAAATAAATACGGATCCGCACGTTTCACAGTTGCATAGCGACATCTCTCCACACCTTCCGTAACCGAACCTTTTCAGGCTATTTCTATTTAGAAACAGCATTCGAAAGCGTGACTGATCTTATGGGGGTAGGTTAGCCGACAATCCCGTGAAATCAATGATGAATCTCGATGAGATCCCCCGGCTTCAGTTCGCCCGGACGTTCCACGCAGGCAACGATGCCTCTTCTATTTTGAGCCTGCATGATAAATAGCTTCATTAAGCTTTTATCAGTCCGATCCTCTTCACTTTATCTCAGCTGCTTTCTCCGGCCACATCACGCCGTCTTCCCAGCCGAGCACAAAAGCTTCCCACCTGCGCGCCTCGGGAAAGACGGCAAGATCGCCAAAATATTTGGCGATCGCGACATGCTGCGTAGCATGAGCTTTCAATGCCGCTGCTTTGACGGGCCAGCCTCTTTCGGTGTCCACTACGATGGAAGGCTCACGGCCTTGATCACGTAAGGTTCCTGATGCGGCATAATAAAGTCTGCGAACACTTGGACATTGTCCGCTAAGCACGGCCGCCGTTGTCGCTTTGGAGATCGTCACATGATCTGGATGACCGTTCCCTCCATCCTCTGCGAAACTGAACACGTTCTCCAGTTCGTAACGCTGAATAAACGAGACAACACCTGAAACAAGGAAATCAAAATCTATCACAGTGAGATGACCGTCCGGATAGCCTAAATGCTCGACATGTGAAATGCCAAGCACTCCGGCGGCAGCCTTCATTTCTTCCTCCCGCAGTCTGGCCAGCTCCGACTTGTCTGCCGCTCTTTCCAAGCCTTGCCGTCCGGCATCGCCGCGTGTCGCAAGAAGCAGGACAGGGCTGCTGCCTTCATCGGCAAACTGGCGAATTAGACATCCGCTCAAGAAAGTCTCATCATCCGGATGCGCATATATAAATCCATAGCGAGTTCCCATTTATCGTCTCACTCCATTTTCTATTATGTAAAATCTGCCGGCGGATATACTTTCTCAATGAGATAGATCGCCTGATCCATCGGCATTATCCGCTCTTGCAGCTCCAGCCTATCCATGAAGCTCACTCGATCCGCAGCCATTTCATCATCATGAATCCCTACGACAAACCGGATACCGAGATCCGCAGCCATTTGTATGCCGGACTTTGGATTTACACCTTCCGTCCTGACGCCAATCCCGACTTGATCCAGTTCACTAATGAATTGAATTGACTTCCTTGAATCATTAGCAGCTATCAGAATGACTCTGGCTTGTTTAAGCCCATTGACATTTTGGCTATCCTCATCTAATCTTTCATCCCATCTATTCGCGTTCCCCATACCTTCACCTAGTCCCTTCTCCCGAGATAAAAAAACGCGCCGGACCTATGGTCCTGCGCGAATTGCTATCCCGCAGGGAGGCCAACGCGAAATGCGTTAGCCCACCCTGATATGTTCAGGTATGTGCTAACGCCTATGAAAATAATGAAATTGTACGAACCAAGCTGTATTCTTCATATTGATTCGACTCCTTCACCTTTATGATTATTCTGATTATAGCGGGGGCCTGTCTCCATTGCAACTTTTTTTTATCAATCCTATGCTAAAACGGCTTCAATATCTGCTCCGATGTCTGAAGGCTCTGTTCTTGCACTATACTGTTTGATTACATTCCCGTTTGCATCAACGAGGAATTTCACAAAATTCCATTCAATTTCACCTGTGCGATAAGGTTCTGGCGTATGCGACAGCAAATATGTAAATAACGGGTGCGCATCTTCGCCTTTCACATCCACTTTGGCAAACATAGGGAAGGTCACATTGTAATTCAGCTCGCAGAAGCTCTGAATTTCTTCATTGGTCCCAGGCTCTTGTCCTGCAAATTGATTGCAAGGGAAACCTAACACGACCAAGCCCTTGTCCTGATACGTTTCGTACAAGCTCTGCAAACCTTTATAATGCGGCGTAAGTCCGCATGCACTTGCTGTATTTACAATCAATAACGCTTTGCCTTTGTATTCAGAAAGCGACTTCGTTTCTCCCTTGATCGTTTGAACCTCGATATCGTAAATGGACATAGCGTTCGGCTCCTTCATAGGTATAATAGGTACTCTCCCATTATAGCATTGTTTCCCAGCGGCCCCAAATGTCCCTGCGTTTACGGTTTAGCTTCCCATATCCTGACAGGTGTGTTATATTGTTTACCTGTTTATTCGCAAAATAGACAACATCTGATCTTAGGAGGTAACTGATCTTGGACACAAAGACTCAAAGTGCCTATCAAGAAGAGCTGCAACGGCTCGAAGAAACCAATATCGAAATTGATAAACAACTCGCAAGGCTGCGGGCAACTCCTGTTTATTACGGCCCTGATTTAACGGAGCAGGCGCTGGAGGTCGCCCGTGAAAATGGCAGACACAACTTAGCCAAGGCTGTTGACGAGCCTTATTTTGGCCGCCTCGATTTCCAAGAATCAGGTACTGCTTCTTCCATGCCGCTTTACATTGGAAAATCAGGCGTAGAAGACGAACGTACCGGACAACTGCTTGTCATTGACTGGCGCGCACCGGTAGCGAGCCTTTTCTACTCGTTCACCGGCGGACTTGACGCCGCTTCCTATGACTCGCCGGACGGTCTCATCGAAGGTCTCGTCTACTTAAAGCGAAATCTCGTAGTGCGCAAGCAAATCCTCCAACGCGTCGTAGATACTTATGACCGCAATGAAGATTCCTTGGCCGTTGGCGACGAATTCTTGCTGTACCGGTTAGGCGAAAATAAAGATAACAAGCTGCGTGATATCGTCTCCACAATCCAGGCGGAACAAGACCGAATCATTCGCGCAGCCAAAAATACGGCCCTCATCATCCAGGGGGTAGCCGGTAGCGGGAAGACAACCGTAGCCCTGCACCGCCTCGCTTTCCTGCTGTATCAATACCGTGAACAGGTTCGCGCCGAGCGGATGATTATTTTTGCGCCGAACTCGATGTTCCTCGACTATATTTCCGGCGTGCTTCCCGAGCTGGGCGTGGGCAATATTCAGCAAAGCACCTTTACCGATTGGGCGCTGGACGTGCTCGATCATGAAGTCAAGCTGGCCGATCAATCACTAACGCTGCAAACCTGGTTCTCTCTTGGCAGCAAAAGACCTCCGGTCGACGATCACGCTCCAGGCCGATTTAAAGGGTCGGTCGCTTACATGACCTACTTGGATGACTGCTTGACGAAGTTCGAAACTTCCTATGTCCCTTCGGCGGATTACATCCCATGGGAGGGCGCTAAGCTGCCGCTGGCAACCATTCGCGAATGGTTCTTCGTCGAGAACAAGCATTACCCGCTAGTCAAACGCCGCGAACGCGTCGTAGCCCGGATCAAGCGCTGGACGGAGATGCAGCTTGATAAAATCTGGGAGCAAACCCGGAAGAAAGAGCTCAAAAAGAAATCCACACAGCGGCTGCGGACCTATTTGACCGGCTGGCCTGAGCATACGGCATTCAGTTTTTACAAAATGCTGTACACAGAGAGCGGCCGCCCGGACAGTTTGCCTGCAGAATTGTTAAAGGAACTCCCTGAGCAATTGGTTCATGCGTCGTTGAAGCTTTTCAAGAAAAAAGAAGTGCAGCTTGAAGATCTTGCGCCACTCCTTTATATTCATTCGCGTTTTAACGGTATATCGTCGGATCAGCTGTTTGACCATGTCGTCATCGACGAAGCTCAAGACTTTTCACCGTTCCAGGTAGCTGTTCTCGATAGCTATACGCGCAACAGCTCCTTTACGATACTAGGTGATTTATCGCAAGGGATTCATGCCTATCAAGGCATCAAGGACTGGATGGAATTTTCCGGTCTGTTTCAAGAAGACCAAAGAGGCTACTTTGAGCTGGAAAGAAGCTACCGGTCCACGATGGAGATCATTCAGTTTGCCAATTCGGTGCTGAAACGCGGCGTCGAGAACCCGCTCCTGGCAGTACCCGTGTTTCGAAGCGGCAACAAAGTCCGGGTTTTGCAAACGGATCTCAAAGGCAGGCTGCCATTGCTGCAGCGCGCTATCGCAACTTTACAGCAAGGAACGTCCAGCACCATTGCCGTTGTCGCCCGCACGGAGAAGCAGGCCGAGGAGCTGCATGACGCTTTGACTGCAGCTGGAATCGAAACGAATCTCATCACGTCCAAACAGCGAGTGTACCGCGGCGGCATATCGGTCGTGCCCGTCTATTTGACGAAAGGATTGGAGTTTGATGCCGTCCTGCTGATGGATGTCACCTCCGGACATTATGAAGCCTCACTCATCGATGCCAAACTGCTTTATGTCGGCTGTACGCGGGCATTGCATGAATTGTGGCTGATGGCCGCAGGCGAATTATCGCCTCTCGTCTCGACGGATGAACCGGAACTCGTCACAACCGCTTATCCTGAATAAACAATAAAAAGACACCTGATCTCCCTTTGGCCGATGCCTTAGAACGAGATCAGGTGTCTTCTTGTTAATAGGCGATCAATACGCCGCCTTCTCCGGCATACGTGCCAATGACCGTTCCCATGTTGGCAAATAACACATTGCGGAACGGATGCTTCTCGAGCAGCTGGTTCAGAACCTCACGCGCTCTTTCCTCACAATTGCTGTGTGCGACCGCAATCACATCTTTGTCATAATCGTGGACGACCTCGCCCACTTTGGCGATCATCCGCTTCAACGCTTGCTGGGTGCCGCGGATTTTTTCCAACACTTCAATCGATCCTTCTTCACTTGCTTTCATGACCAGCTTGATGTTTAGAATGGAAGCGACGGCCCCGCGAACCCGGTCAAGCCGGCCGCCTTTGATCACATTTTCTAACGTATCCAAGAAAAAAAGCGTCCCTGAAGAAGCAACCGATTGTCGGATTCTCTCTACTATTTGCTCAAAAGGAACATGCGCTTCAGCCATCTTGGCAGCCTTATATACAAGTACGCCAAGGCCTAAAGAAGCCGTTTTCGAATCGATGACCTCTATGCGGCCTGTATAACCTTCCTCTATTAACATATCTTTAGCCATGAGTGCATGATGATACGTGCTGCTGAGAGCAGATGACAGACAAATTACAAGAATATCCTGATTGACCTCAGCTCTCTTCTGATAATCGGCGAGAAAATGCTGCGGTGAAGGGCTAGACGTCTTGGGCAGTAAGCTCTCCGCCTTCATTCTCGCATAAAAATCACAAAGTTCCATGTGAGGGGGCATGCACTCCTCTCCAAAATGAACGGACAATTGCACAATGGTAATCCCTAGCTCATTTACTATCATTGTGGGGAGGTCGCAGCTGCTGTCAGTGATAATCTTGATTGTCGTCATGTTGTGTACACTCATTTCCTATTTTTTGGCGAAAACGATCCCGACCGTTCGAGGTCCGCAGTGACTGGAAACTACGCAGCCCGTTTCGGTCATATAAACTTGCTTAACTTTCGTTTGTTGTTCAATCTGCCTCTTCACATAAGCCGCTTCCTCGGGTGCCAATGCGTGCGTGACAAACAGAAACTCTGTGTCCATGTCGTCTTTTTGGGCTAGCGCATTATCCAAGAGCTGCTGGAGCGCTTTTTCCCGCTTCCCCCGCACTTTGTCCGTCAATGTCATGGCCCCGTTCAGCACTTTCACAACAGGCCTGATTTTCAACAGACTCCCAATGAAGTGCTGCACGCTCGAACATCTGCCGCCTTTATGCAAATACTCCAAGGTGTCGATGATGAACTCCACTTCAATACGGGAACGAAGCGGCTCGATCATGTTTTTGATTTCCGCACTGCTTTTGCCGTCCCGAGCCGCTTGCGCTGCTTTGAGCACTAGCAAACCAATTCCAGTTGATAGATTCCTAGAATCTATTACAGTAATTCTATCATCGGGAAAATTCGCTGCCGCTATGGCCGCATTTTGAATCGTCGAAGACAATTCAGACGAAAGCCCGATGTAAACGATATCATCTCCGGACTGAATGACACCCTCAAACGCACGCTCGAAATCTGTAGGTGAAGGCGCAGCCGTTTTGGGCAGCTTGCCGGTTTGCTCAACAAGCTCAAAAAGCCGGTCAGGCTTAACCGATACGCCGTCTTTCAACGATTGGTCCTCAAAAACAACGTAAAGCGGCACGATGTCAATCTGATATTGCTCGATGAGCTCATCGCTTAAATCACATGTGCTGTCTGTAAAAATACGCACCGGGGACATTGCTGTCTACCACCTTATTTTAGCGTTCTAGCAAAACTTTCTATTAATGAAAACCACATCAAATCTATGGATTGTTGTGTGTTCAGTATAAAGGAAATAGAGGGAAAGCTCAATCTATGCTCATTAGAACCCGCAGATCGTCATTCCGCCATCCACGAACAACGTCTGACCGGTCATACTCCTGCATTTTCATATGTTCGCCGACGATTTGAGAGCATAAAAAAACCACCGATCGCCAGCGCTCTCCGCTGCCTCTTCCGGCTCCTGTCAGTAATGCCACTTTATTCGTCAGTTAAAATGAAGGTAAAAACAATTTCTCATCGTCCAATTTATTAGGTAGTATGTTAGTTATCAAGGAAAGAAGGGATTTTCATGGAGTATTCCATCCAAGAAGAGAAAGCAAACGCCATCAGCCACGGGATTGGCGTACTATTGAGCGTAGCAGCGCTTATCCTGCTTGTCATTCAAGCTTGTCTGCATGGCAATGCGTGGCATATTGTGAGCTTCAGTGTGTTTGGCGCGGCTCTTGTCACCCTGTATACCTGCTCCACCCTGCTGCACAGTGTCACACATCCGCGCTTGAAAGATGTTTTCGAGATTCTCGATCATTCCGCTATTTATCTCTTAATTGCCGGCACGTATACGCCCTACTTGCTTGTGACGCTGCGCGGGCCTTTGGGATGGACATTCTTTGGCGTTATATGGGGGCTTGCCCTTATCGGGATCGTGCTCAAACTATTTTTTGTGAAACGATTCATCATCGTTTCAACGCTTTGTTATATTCTGATGGGCTGGCTCATTGTCTTTGCCTTTAAGCCGCTTTACGCGAACCTCCCCTACGGAGGCATCGTTTGGCTTGTGGCAGGCGGTCTGCTGTACACGTTCGGTTCCATCTTCTATGTATGGAGGCGCATCCCTTATCACCATGCCATTTGGCATATTTTCGTGCTCGCCGGAAGCGCCTGTCATTTCATTTCCATCTTCGGATATGTCATCATGTCATAGCTGCTCGAGCAGCCGCTGCAGATGCTCCAGCGAAATGACACTTTCAACCTGACGCGCAAGCTCATCATAGCCATCCTCATTAGGATGAATGGAGTCTTCGGAAATGTAACGGGTATCCTGCCCCACAAAAGCATCGTACACCTGCACGATGTGAATATGCGCCTGCTCCAATTTACGTAAAAATAAATTAAAACGCTGCACCCAGTAAGCCGATTCCGGCACCTGCGGCAAAGGATTATACAATCCGATAAGAGCAATTAAGTACGGAGTATCAATGCCTTGCCGCAGCGTTTCTATTTGTGTCATTATTTTTTTGTAGTTCGCTTCGTAAGTTTGAAGAGCGATTTTTAAAAATGTAGGATCATTTTCATAAAAGAAAGGAATTGCCGCTTGAATAAGATCATTCCCGCCAGCCGTAATTGTGATGATATCCGCCGCTTGGATATGTTTCTGAATTTGCGGATCGGACTCCAGCGTTTGGAGCAATTCGCTCGTCGTGGCGCCATTCGTGCCCGCTTGAATGAGTTGAACGGGAACGTTCAGCAATTGCTCTACCTTCTGCCGAAAGCTGTACACGAATCCGCGACCGTCCGGCGCTCCGAAACCTACGGTAAGTGAATCCCCAAATGCCAAATAGTTGATCGTCTTATCCATGCTATCCTCTCCCTAAAGCCTGACGTAGGATAGTATATGCATAAGCGCCCAGTTTGGGAAGGGACATTCTCCTCCGCTGCGAGGCAAGTTTTTTATACGTTTACATGCTCTTGAACAAAATTTTCGATTTGCGCTTTTTCCGCATACGTGAATTGAAATTCGCAATCGCAGCCCTCGTCATGAAGCACGATTTGAACAATGTCCCCTTGCAAATTGCATATTACAAGAACGGATGGATCGATGAGATCCTCCGGAAACGCCTCACCGGCTTGAAGATGCATCTTCAAGTAAATGTCGCGCCATTGTCCGCGCACCTCAGACTCAACAAAGGATAGAGCAAATCGGTGCTCGGTGTGCTCGGCTCCGTATTTCATCATAGGATAATTCCTCCAATATTTTAATTTCTCAGTAAAAAAATGAACAATAACCGTATGGCCTTTCGTTCACTCATTGTAACCCAGAGCGACTTAAAGTGGTAGTTTGGCCGCCTTTATACTACAATAAAAGAAGTACCATGATAAAGGAGCCTTCCCACATATGAAATCAATCATCACACAAACGATTGACAGCAATGCGAATAGATTCAAAGCGATTTCCAGCTTTATAGGTGCGAACCCCGAGCTGGGACACGAAGAATTTCAGGCTTGCGCACGCTTAACGGAGGAACTGGAATTCCACGGCTTCCAAGTTGAACGCGGCGTGTTGGATATTCCAACCGCCTTTATCGCGACATTCGATTCCGGCAAACCTGGACCTGTCGTCGGTTTTCTAGCTGAATATGACGCCTTGCCGGATCTCGGCCACGCCTGCGGACATCACCTGATCTGTATGATGAGCATTGGCGCAGCCATCGGGCTCTCATCCGTCATGGCTGAAACCGGCGGCAGTATTCGTGTCTATGGAACTCCGGCCGAGGAAACCAAAGGCGCCAAAGTGCCGATGAGCGAAGCAGGTCTTTTCCGCGACGTCGATATCGCCCTAATGGCACATCCTTACTACACCTACGAAAAATCAGGCGAATCCCTTGCTATGGATGCGATTCAATACGAATTTTTCGGCCGGCCCGCTCATGCCGCTGCGCAGCCATATGAGGGCATTAATGCGCTGGACGCGGTGCTCCAGCTGTTCAATTCCGTTAACGCGCTGCGCCAGCAAGTCAAGTCGGACGCCCGTATTCACGGCATTATTAGCGAAGGCGGCAAAGCACCGAACATTATCCCGGACTATGCCGTCGCTCAATTTTACGTCCGTTCCGCTACGCGAACGTATACGGATGAGCTCGTTCAGAAAGTGCTCCGCTGCGCGGAGGGCGCTGCTTTGCAAACAGGCTGCACGCTCAAAACGTCATTCTACGAGTACTCGTACGACGAACTGCGGACCAACGAAACATTGTCCCAGGTTTTCTCAGACCAGCTGAGCGAGATGGGCATCGATCCTGCAGACATTGAAATCGGCAAGGACCACGGTTCGCTGGATTTGGGCAACGTATCGATCCAATGTCCGACGATTCATCCCTTCGTCAAAGTTGTAGGCGAGAAACACATGCTGCACACCAAAGAGTTTCGCGATCTTGCCCTGCAGGAGCCTGCGCTGGACGCGATGATTTTCACGGCCAAAGCGCTTGCTTACACCGCTTATGAAGTACTAAGCAGCCCGGAGCTGCTGCAGAAAATCAAAGCGGAGTTCGCTGCGTCGATGAAATAAACGAGAACAAGGGGTTGTCCCTTCAGGACTTGATCAGTCCTAAGGGACAGCCCCTTGTTTACAACGGAGAGCTTAAACCGTAACGCTCGCACTCGCATTGGGTGCTGTCGAAGCCTTATAGCTCATCTCCGCCTTCACTTTGCGCTCCTCTAATTGAGCGAGGATGGCGTAGAACATCGCCATGCCGACAAGCCCGCTTAACAAAATAAGCGATGCCATCATCCACGACGGAATCCATCCCCCAAGGATCACGCCAAAACCGCCAAGCAGCATGGCCCCTTTGTAAACCATCCCAAATAAAGCCATATAGGAGCTTCTAGCATGGTCAGGCGCAATGTTGCCCAGATAAGCTTGCTTAATCGGCACATACATCAGCTCGCCAACCGTCGCAATCAGCATCGAGAGCAGCAGCAGCCCTGGCTGGTTGCTGTAGGCTAAGTAGCTGTAGCCCAAAATATAGCAAGCATAGCCGACAAACAGCACTTTGCTATCCGAGAAGCGCCGCATGAAGACCCCCATGAGCACCGAAAGAACAACGACGAGTACGGTGTTCTCCGTGCGGATAAAGCCTAACATTTTGAGTCCGTCAACGTGCCAGGAGGACTCCATCCACGGGATGAACGGGGCAGCTACCATCTCTTTTTCCAGTCTGACACCGACATAATTGCCCAAATGAAACTCAACGGAAACAAGAAGCAAGGAAGCTGCTGTGAAAATCATAAACGTCTTGTCGCGCAGCACCAACTGATAATTGGACCACATCGATGTCTTCCCTTGACGGCCCCCCGGCTCACCGTCGTCAGACTGCGGTCGGTAAACCTCATCAATAAAGAAATAAGTGACCATTAGCGTAATCAACCCGATCACCGATAGGCCAATGAACAACTCAAACAAGTAAGATTTGAACAAGAATGCCCCCGCAATACCGGCAATAGCAAAAGATAAATTGTTCAACCAGTACATAATGGCATACATGAATTTGCGAATATCGGGAGCGGTAACATCCAGCAGCATGGCATCGTTCGCAGGTCCGTGAACCCCCCAGAACATACTTACAAAAATCATAAGCACAAATGTCATCCAAGGCGATGAAAACCACGGCGAGTTGGAAACGGCCATGCCCATAAAGCAGATCATCCACCCTATTTCTGCGGTTATCATCAGCTTCTTGCGTCCTATCCGGTCAGCATAATAGCCACCGATAAAACCTGCGATGACGCCAGCTAAAATGCCAAGGATAACGACAAGCCCAGCGCTCGTATCGCCTAATTTTCCGGAAAAGTAGATCGACATAAAGGGAAGCACCATATTGTTGGCAGTGCCGGATAGAAAGGAAAGACCGATTCTTAATTTGACATTACGGTGAAAATCACGAAATCTCACGTTATCCCTCCCATGTAGAAAAACACGCTGCCAATCCTCGTATTTTACCTTCGTTCAATTAATGCTTGCGAGTAAAGCGAGAAAAACTTTTACTGTTTCTCGTTACTGCGCAAAAACAAGCCAACTCCCACCAGCAGTATACATCCTGCCAGAAGCTGGATCGCGGTAATTTTTTCGCCTAATAAAAAATAAGCCAACAAAGTCGCGCCGAGCGGCTCTCCCAAGACCGTCATCGAAACGGACGATGCTTTCATATACTTGAGCAGCCAATTAAACACATAATGACCAAAAACAGTAGGGATGATGGCAAGCAGCAAGAATACTCCCCACTCTTTGGCCGGATAAGCTGTGAAAGAAGTGCCCGTGGCAATGTTAGTTACCGCCAGGACGAGTCCTGCGAACAAGAAGACGAAGAAACTGTACACGAAAGCAGAAATGCGTTCTCTCAAACTTTTGCCCCAAAGCATATGCAGCGCAACCGCAACCGTTCCGATGAGAGACAGAAAGTCTCCTTTCAGCGCGGTGCCTGAAAATTGAAAATCTCCCCATCCGATACAAATGGCGCCTATAATCGCTACACACATCGCGATGACCGCCTTGCGGTTCGTTCGCTGGCCGTAAATCAGAAACGCTCCGCCCAGGACAAAGATCGGCTCCAATGTCAGAATCGCCGTTGAGCTTGCGACCGTAGTAAAACGAAGAGAATCCATCCAAAATAAGAAATGCAGGCCAAGCGCGATTCCGGAAGCCGCGGTCCGCAACCAATCTCTTCGGCTAATTCTAGCAATCTCGTTTCGGTAATTCCATAGAAAAGGAAGCATAAGCACATTCGTCATCAGCAGCCGGTACATGGCAATGACTGCGGCTGGCGCATCTGACCATCTGACAAAAATAGCCGAGAACGAGATCGCGATAATGCCGATCAATAAATAGACAGAGACCGGAACTTTGGTTTTATTCATTGCATTCATCCTTGCAAAACTCCTTAGTTAGTAGATACCTGTTGCTGCCAAATAATTATATAAGAGGAAGCTGGGATTGCCAATCTTTTTTAAACGTTGTTCAATTATTTATAATCTACCTGATCGATGGGAACTCCCTTCTGTTTCCCGCAAATTAAAGCCCTGCAGATCCCCTTCCTGCCGCGGGTTACAAAAAAGCCCCTCGGAAGCGCCTAAATTTTCTTAGGCAGCCACCAAAGGGCTTTCGAATGTGCTTTTAGTCTAAAACAGCCGTAATATGCTTGGTTGTGACAGACCAGTGAGACGTGTTCCAAACGGATTCTTTATTTTTAAAATAAAGAATTTGCGGCGATGCGTGTTTAATCCCGAGATCCTCCGCAATTTGGTTGGAAACCGGACGGGATTCGATCACCTTCACTAAATAGTAATCGACATCGCTATTCGGTTTGCCAGACAAATACTCTTCGTATTCTTCCAGCGCGCTTGCGCTAACCGGACATGCTGTGCTGTGCTTCAGGACGACCGCCGGTTTATCGGAGGAGCGATCGAGCACTTCCTGCCATTGATCAACGGTTGTGAGCTCTTTCCATGCTGACATTTCCTACATCTCCCTTCCCATTACATTAAAATTAGTATAGAGTAACGAATCCGCATATGCAACTCACGCAACTCCACACAACTCGCACAATTCGCAAACGCCGCTTCCTTCTTGGTATAATCAGGATATACCTGTGACAAGATGGAATGGGAGGAAACTATGCAATCACCACCCCAAATATCAAGACGGTCTTTTCTCAAAAAAGGCGCTGTACTTGCCGGTTCTCTGCTCGCTTCCGGAGGTCTTGCCGGCAGTTATGCCAGCTACATCGAACCCAGATGGTACGAATTCAAACGAATCCGCCTGTCATTTGAGAGGCTTCCAAATAATTTTCACGGCCTTAAACTATTGCAGTTCAGCGATTTACATCTCGGCCATCATCTCAACCTGCAGGATTTCGAGCATATCGTGAAGCTTATCAATCAAGAAAAAGCAGATATCGTAACTTTCACCGGCGATTTATTTGATTCCCAAATTACGGAAGACCCCGCATCAACGAGCAAATTGCTCGCCAGCATTGAGGCTCCTTTAGGCAAATGGGCTGTGCTTGGAAATCATGATAAATTGAACAAAACAAACCATACTTTGCCGATTCTCGAAGAAGGCGGCTTTCAAACGCTGCTTAACGCTTTTAAAAAGATCTCATATAAAGGACAGACCATTCAGATTGCAGGCGTTGAAGACGTGCTGACCGGCAATCCCGATATCACGAAAGCACTCCAAGGCGCCAATTCGCAAATGTTCACGCTGCTTCTCTCTCATTGTCCCGATTTCGCCGATCAAGCTGCCGCTTTACCCATCGATTTGCAATTATCCGGGCACTCGCATGGCGGTCAGGTCCGGTTGCCCATTGTTGGCGCCCTCTTCACCCCTCTCCAAGCCAAAAATTACGTCATGGGGCTTTATGAGGTGCCCGATTCCAAGATGCTTGTTTATACCAATCGGGGCATCGGAACAACGATCCTCCCTTTCCGCTTCCTATGCAGACCTGAAATTACCGTCATCACCTTAGAAAAAAGAAAACCCTGAGCGCCTACGCAGCTTAACAGGGTTCACGCATTATTGTCTGACATGCAAAAACTGACGGAATAAGAAAACGGCTTTCAGCTTCAACAGGTCATTGACTTTTTTGAAATCCACTTGCAAGAGATCGCTGATCTTCTCTAACCGGTAAGTGACCGTATTTCGATGAATAAATAACTGCTTCGCGGCTTCGCTGACTTGACCGTCATTGCGAATGAACACTTCTAAGGTTCGAATCATTTCTTGCGAGTACTCGGCATCCCTCTCCAAGAGCGGACGCAGTATTTTAGCGCAATAGTCTTCCATCATATTCACCGACACATGTTGAAAAAGATGCGCAAACTCTATTGTTTCATAATGAACCACCCGGTCGGAAAGCTCAAGCTTATCGGCCATTCGCTGTGTTTCCACGCATTCCATATAGGCTTCTCTTAGAGCTGTCGGCTTTGTCTTCATTGCACTCGTATAGAAAGCGGTATCGCCAGCTTCCTCTCTGCAGCAGGAATCCCCTGCATACTTGATCAGAAGCTGCGACAACTCCTCTTCGGGGAAGTTATCCCCATGATTCGCGGAATAAATAGAGAACATCATATCCCTAATAATAAAGTGGCTTGCATGCAAAATGTTGGATTTAGGATGCAGCTCCATATACTGTTTCAAGCGCTTCAGCTTCCCTTGGCGTTGTTCATCCGTCTGACTGTCCGGCTTGCTTTTGCTAATCACGCATTGGTATCCGCCCGTGAAAAGCGTTAAGTTTCTGCTTTCCACTTGCTCCAGGAACTCCTCAAGCGATGTCCCCTTCTCCAAATACCGCAGCAGCGAGTTAAGCAGATCCCGTTCCGCCGAAGCCTCGACATGCGACCGGAAGGTATAGCTCATGTGAAAGGTCAGGATATCAGCAGCCTGCTGAAACAAGCCTTCCTCCACATTTGCAAGCAGCACCACATCCGGCATTATGAGCAAATGCCCCAGGAGTTCATCTTCTTGCTGGCAGAGTCCCACCCGGTACGCACGGTCTTTGCTTGCATAAACCCAGCCTGATTTCCGCTTAGGCCAGCTCTGAACCAACTGCTCTTGCGTCCAAGCGCTGGTATTATATAAAATCTGCCCTCTGGCAGAAACCACAGCCATCGGATAGCCAAGAATATTGCTTAGCAATTGGAACATAGACGCCATATTCTCTTGTTTCAAACCGAATTGCATCAGCTTCGTCTGCTTTTCCAGCACGGTTTGCAGCATCTTCGTGTTGCGGCGGTATTCCGCATTGAACAAAGCATTCATTTGATCGGAAAATGTAAATTGAAAAGGCATCTCAATAATTGGAAAATGCAGCCGGTCCGCTTCCTCGACAACGACCTGCGGCAGCTCCGTCCAGAATCGTCCCAGTTTAATGCCCAGCCCGGCAGCGCCGCGATCATTTAATTTACGAAGCAGATTGACCGTCTCCTGCGGACTGTCTTTCATCGCGAAAGCGGTAGTGAAGAGCATTTCGCCGGATTTCGTCCAATCCGCAATATCTGGAGCGTCCATCACATTGACTGATTTAACGATGCGGGATTCCCCTTGTTTGCCAGCTACTAGCTTCGCTTCCGTTAATGGATATATGGATAATGCTTCGCGAATGGTAAGATGCATAGTGCTCCCCCCTAATGCCTTTTTTTAAGATTATAGGATGACATGAGTAAACAGTCAATGACTCTATGTTAACTTATATGACATTGGTCAAAAATATTTGAACATTTTATGACTGAAATCAAATTTAATGTCACATTATATGACACAAAATGAAAAAAGGACATGCTCGCACATGTCCCGTAAACTCCTGCAACCTATATGACTCGAAAAGTCCCCGTTCCCATCGTCCCTAAATTTCCTTCCCTATCCATCACTCGCCCTTGCGCCGTAATCATTTTTCGGGACTGATGAACAAGTTCGGCCGTTACCGTCAACCGCCCCTCATAGAGCGGCGCGACAAAGTGAACATTCAAATTCGTTGTCACAACCTTATCCTCGGGTCTGGCTGTCATCACAACTATGCCCATGGCATTGTCCAGCAAAGAAGAAAGAACACCGCCATGAACAATGCCGATCGGGTTTAAATGATGGGGCTTTGCCTCCAAGGCAATTGTAATGACCCCATCGTTCATATCTACGAATTCACAGCCGAGAAAGCCCCAAAATGAAAGCTCCGCTGACGCCGCCAGCTGCTGCAGCCGCTTATTTACTCGCTCGCGAGTATTATCCATAGGATCCCCCTCCACTCTTCTTGCAAAGGGCTAACCCTTATGCGAACAAACAAGAAGATACCGCTAAGTTTTTTTCTCCTCTTCCAGTAATTGCCTTCGCAGCACTTTCCCAATCATTGTTTTCGGCAAAGATTGACGAAATTCTACCTTGCGCGGCACTTTAAATGCAGCCAAACGTTCCCGGCACCACAGCTCAAGCTCCTTCTCCGTCAACGTCATGCCGGGCTTCAGCACGACAAATGCTTTCACCGTTTCCCCCCGGTATTCATCCGGAACGCCCACCGCCGTCGCTTCCAATATCGCCGGATGCTCAAAGAGCACTTCCTCGATCTCCCTCGGATAAATATTGAAGCCGCCGGCAATGATTAAATCCTTTTTGCGGTCAACAATGGAGAAAAATCCGTCCTCATCCATGCGTCCCATATCGCCCGTATAGAGCCATCCGTCTCGAATGGTCGTGGCGGTTTCCTGCTCACGCTGCCAATACCCTTTCATCACCTGCGGGCCTTTGATCAACAACTCCCCAATTTCACCGATTGGCAATTCTTCGCCGGAATTCACATCGACCACTTTGGCCGACGTATCCGGTAAGGGAACGCCGATCGATCCGATTTTCCGATAGCCCCAAATCGGATTGGCATGCGTGACCGGAGAAGTTTCCGTTAACCCGTAGCCTTCGATTAATTTCCCGCCAGTCAACGCTTCAAATCGCTCCTGAACTTCTAAGGGAAGGGGGGCTGAACCGCTTACACAAACATTAATGGAGGAAATATCAACCTCTTTCACCCGTTTATGATTAATGATCGCAATGTACATCGTTGGCGCTCCGGGGAAAATCGTCGGCTTCATCTTGTTAATCGTGTCCAGAATCGTATCAATATCGAACTTCGGTATCAGAATCAGCATTCCTGCGAGCAGCATCGCTTGATTCAGCAACACAGTCAGACCGAATACATGGAAACAAGGAATCGCTCCAAGAAAACGCTCGCCTCCCATTTGGGTCCGGTAGCACCATTTCGTCGTTTGATACGTGTTGGCGATTAAATTCGAATGAGTCAGCATAACTCCCTTGGAAATCCCTGTCGTACCGCCCGTATACTGCAGTAGAGCAATATCCGTATCTGCATCTACGTCAACACAACCAGGCACTCTTGAGCTTTCCCGCAGCAATTTTTTGAAAGCGTAAACGCCCTCGCCGTAGGTGACATCCAGCTTTGCTCCGTCTTTTTTCATTTTAATCGGATACAAGACATTTTTCGGAAAAGGCAAATAATCTTTGATTGACGTCACAATCACGTGCTGAATCGGCGTTCTCGCTTTCGCCTTCTGCACGCGGTCGAACAATAAATCGAGCGTGACAATGACCGTCGCCCCGGAATCGGAGAGCTGGTGAACCAGCTCCCTCTCCATATATAGCGGATTCGTCATCACGACAATCCCACCCATCAAGAGCGTGCCGAAATAAGCGATAATGGCGGACGGACAATTGGGCAGCATAATCGACACGCGGTCTCCCGGCTTTACCCCCAAATCCTTTAAAACATTTGCAAAACGATACGATGCATCAAGCACCTCGCGATAACACAGCATTTTACCCATGAAATATAAGGCTGGCCGGTCCGGATGCTTTTGTGCGGAATCTACCAACAATCGTGCAAGATTATGCTTAGGGTATTCGTACGTGGGCGCCACTTCCTTAGGATAATGGCGCAGCCAAGGCTTTGTCTCGCTCATACAAAACCATCCCCTTCAGGTTCTTCACACCGGTGACTATACGATGAATTTCTCACCCTGAATAACACGTGCGGCGATGTCGCGCTTCAACTGAGTCGTATTTACTGTGCTGCGTCTTGCCAGCTTTTTCAATATGGAAAGTTGCGTCCGAAGCACATCTCCTTCTTCCATCGTACTAAGCGCTTCCTTCGCGTATGCCTCAATTTTGTCGAAAGCTTCATGCACAAATACCGTTGTTATTTGAATCGCATTGACCGATTTATCTTCACCGGCTTTGGCGATCAGCTTTTGCGTACGAAGAAGTCCGCTCTCTCCTGCAAAAATCTGGATCATCATATCCGCCAAATTGCTTAATACTTCCTGATTTTTCTCTAAAGCCATGCCGTACTTTTGCACAGCAAGCCCGCCAACCATCAGGAAAATTTTCTTCGCCATCGAAATGAGATGCGTCTCTTCAGCAAGCGTGCCCTCGAATGTTTGGCCGGGAACGATGGACAGCAGCTCGCCTTGCAGCGCTTGCGCTTTTTGCAGCAAAGGCAGTTCGCCTTTCATCGCTTTCTTCACTAAGGTCCCCGGAATGAGCAGGCGGTTAATTTCATTCGTTCCTTCGAAAATGCGATTAATCCGCGAATCGCGATAAATACGCTCAATTTTGTATTCCTGAATAAAGCCGTAGCCCCCATGAATTTGCAAGCCTTCATCCGCGACAAAATCCAAAACTTCCGATGCGAATACTTTATTGATCGAGCATTCCAGCGCGTACTCAGAAATCGCTTTGGCCGAATGCTTGCCGGCATCCGGACTTGTATGATCGATATCTTTGAGCATATCATCGAATAAGCCCGTCGTTCTATACACCATACTCTCGAGCATATACGTTTGAATGTTCATTTCAGCCAGCTTCTTGCCGATCAGCGGGAATTTGGAGATCGGCGTATTGAACTGTTGACGGGTATTGGCATACTTGGAGGCTAGTTCAATCGTTTCCTTGGCTGCGCCCAGACAGCCCGTAGCCAGCTTATAACGGCCGATATTCAAAATATTAAAAGCAATCAGATGCCCCTTCCCGATTTCGCCAAGCAAATTCTCCACCGGCACCTTGACATCTTCAAAAAAGAGCGGACGGGTCGACGAGCCTTTAATTCCCATCTTTTTCTCTTCGGGTCCTAATGTAAAGCCCGGGTCGCCTTTTTCCACAATAAACGCCGTGAAGTCCGTTCCGTTGATTTTGGCGTAGACGATGAAAATATCGGCAAATCCGGCATTCGTGATATACAATTTGGAGCCGTTTAGGAGGTAATATTTGCCATCACTTGAAAGCCGCGCGGTCGTCTTCGCTCCCAATGCATCGGAACCGGATGTCGGCTCCGTCAAGCAGTAGGCTGCAATTTTCGCGCCCGTGGCGAGATCGGGCAAATACTTCTTCTTCTGCGCAGGCGTCCCGAAAAACACAATCGGCAGCGTTCCAATCCCGACATGCGCTCCAATCGAAAGCGCAAACGCGGAAGCACGCGCCAAATTTTCGCTTATGACCGTGGAACTCACCTTATCCAGCCCAAGACCGCCATACATTTCCGGCACATCGGCTCCCAGCAGCCCTAGCTCCCCAGCGTTTCTCATCAGCTTTACCGTCAAATCATAATCCAGCTTTTCCAGATGCTCGTCATTCGGCAGCACTTCGCCCGCTACGAAATCGCGCGTCGTATCCGCAATCATGCGATGTTCTTCCGTAAAATCCTCCGGAGTCACGATATTATGAAAATCGATATCAGAAATGACAAAGCTGCCGCCTACAATTTTATCTGACATGGTTCATCTCTCCTCAGAATGAATTGGACAAGGGTTAATAATTGGATGCAGGAAAGGAAGCAAAAAGGAAAAGTGAGTAACGGAAGAATTTGCCGTTAGACGCTCCAATTAAGCATGTACTTGAAAGACGCCCGCAGCGCCCATCCCGCCTCCGATGCACATGGATACTATGCCGTAGCCGCCCCCTCGGCGCTGCAGCTCATGAATTAAAGACGTCGTCAGCTTCGCGCCCGTACAGCCTAACGGATGTCCCAGCGCAATCGCGCCGCCGTTCACATTGACCAGCTCCTCATTCAAGCCGAGCTCGCGAATGATGTGCACGCATTGCGAAGCAAACGCTTCGTTGATTTCGAACAGATCCACCTGGTCCTGGGTGATGCCGGCCATCTGCAAAGCCTTCGGAATCGCCTTCACCGGGCCAACCCCCATAATTTCCGGTTCCACCCCGGAAAGCGCGAACGCCTTGAACGTCGCCAGCGGCTTCAGCCCAAGCGCCTCCGCGCGCTCGCGGCTCATCAGCACGGCTGCCGCTGCGCCGTCCGACGTCTGTGACGCGTTGCCCGCCGTCACAGATCCGTTCAAGCTGAACGCAGGCTTCAGCTTGGCAAGCCCTTCCACGGATGTATCGGGGCGAACGCCCTCATCCGCGGCAAATACAAACGAACGCTCAAACGCTTTGCCGCGTTCGTCAATGCCCTTCACGCTCGTAGCCACAGGCACGATCTCATCCACGAACTTGCCGGCTGCTATCGCCGCAGCCGCCCGCTGATGGCTTCGCACCGCGAAGCCATCCTGCGCTTCGCGCGAAATGCCGAAGCGCTCCGCCACAGCTTCGGCCGTATGCCCCATGCCCATGTACACCTCGGGCATGGTCTCGACCAGCGCCGGATGCGGCGAGAGCTTGAAGCCCGTCATCGGGACGTGGCTCATGCTCTCTACGCCTCCGGCGATGATCACCTCCGCGTGGCCCAGCATAATGCGCTCCGCCGCATAAGCGACGGCCTGCAGCCCGGAGGAGCAGAAGCGATTGACCGTGATCGCCGGCACGGTCACCGGAAAGCCCGCATAGAGCGCCATCGTGCGGGCGAAATTGAGCCCTTGCTCGCCCTCCGGCATCGCACAGCCGATGATGATGTCGTCGACATCGCCTTTGTTCAGGCCCGGAGCCCGCCGCACCGCTTCTTCCAATACGGCCTTACCGAGATCCTCCGCTCTCGTTTGAGCGAAGCTGCCTTTCTTTGCGCGTCCGACGGCGGTACGCGTAATCGATACAATGACTGCTTCCTTCATCGTTTCTCACCTCAATCAGAGTAGTAAAGACACGTTCACTAAATCGCGTTCGCAATCACCGCTTAATTGCGCAGCGGTTTTCCTTTAGAGAGCATATATTGCATACGCTGCTGCGTTTTCAGTTCTCCGCACAAACTCAGAAAAGCTTCCCGCTCCAAGTCGAGCAAATATTGCTCGGTGACCAGCGTGCCTGCAGGTACATTCCCGCCTGCCAGCACATGCGCAAGCTTATTAGCAATCAGGACATCATGATCGCTGATGTAGCCGCCCTGTTTCATCGAATAGGCGCCGACCTGCATAACCGCTTTGCCGTTTTCCCCGACGACGCGGATTTTCTCCACCGCAGGCGGCGTGTACCCTGCCGCATCCATGCGAAGGACGGCTTGTTTCGCTTCATAAATCCGGTGATCGTCATTAATCACAACCGTATCCTGTGGACGCATATATCCGAGCCGCTTCGTATCGTGACCGCTCGTCGACACCTTTGCCATCGCTACGGTCTCAAAGCTGGCATTGATCCATGGCTGAAGATCCACTTCAGGATCGCGCACCAGCACACTTGCCTTAAGCGCCAGTTCCTTACAGCCACCGCCGGCAGGAATTAAGCCCACGCCAACTTCAACGAGTCCATAATACGTTTCCGATGCGAAAATGATTTGATCGGCCGGCATACAAGCTTCAACGCCGCCGCCAAGCGTCATCTTGTGCGGAGCGGCAACAACCGGCTTCTCCAAGCTTTTCAGCTTCATCATGGAATTTTGGAATAAACGGATAATGCCGTCGACTTCATCCCACTCGCCATCCTGCGCTTCCATGAGAAGCAGCATCAGGTTAGCGCCGACACAGAAATTTTTGCCATCATTTGCCACGACAAGCCCGCGGTAATTGCTGCGCACTTCATCAACGCTCTGCTGAATCATGGTGAGAATATCGCCACCTATGGCATTATTAGGTGACTGAAATTCCAAGCAGGCAACCCCATCTCCGAGATCGATTAAATTCGCCCCGCTGTTTGAGCGGATCACTTTATTTTGCTGTTTTAATGCGGCCAGTGAAATCAGCTCCGGCTTTGCTTCAATGCCGCGATACTCATTTTTCAAATAATAAAAACTTTGACCTTCCTTACTCGTATAGAAGCTGTCGTTGCCAGCAGCAATCCATGCTTTCACCCAGTCAGGCACCTTGCTGCCTTCCGCTTCCATGCGCTCCACTGAACGCTTTAACCCTATCGCATCCCATGTCTCGAACGGACCCAACTCCCAATTAAAGCCCCATTTGAGCGCACGATCGATCTCCACAATGGAATCCGCAATTCTATCCAATTTTTCTGCGGAATACAGAAGCACAGGTTTCAAAATGTTCCACGCCAGATCGGAATACCGATCCTTAGCGCCAAGCAAAGCTTTAAGCTTGCCGGTTGCGCCTTTGGCCTGCTTTGCCGCCTCCAAGGATGCCGAGCTGATTTTTCGGCTTGCCGCATACGTCATAGCTCCCAAATCCAGCGACTGAATTTCTTTTCCGGCTTCAGACTTGACCTTTTTATAAAAACCTTGGCCCGCCTTCTCCCCGATCCAGCCTTTTTCTACCATTGTTTTTAAAATTGCCGGCGTCTCAAAAACTTCCTTCTCGCTCGGGTCATCCACAAGACCAAACACGTTATTCGCCACATGCACAAACGTATCCAGCCCAACCAGATCGAGCGTTCGGAACGTCGCGCTCTTCGGACGGCCCATAGCCGGACCCGTGACAGCGTCGACTTCTTCAACGGAATAACCGCCTGCGAGCATCTCACGCAAAGTGACCAAAAGCCCGTACGTACCGATCCGGTTCGCAATGAAATTCGGCGTATCCTTGGCTTGCACGACGCCTTTTCCCAGCTTCTTCTCGCAGAATTCGGTCATTGAAGCTACGATCGCCGGGTCTGTGTATTCACTTGGGATGACTTCCAAAAGCTTCATATAACGAGGCGGATTAAAGAAATGAGTGCCTAAAAAATGCTTTTTGAATGCTTCGCCGGCCTGCTCGATCATCGCATGAATCGAGATGCCCGACGTGTTGGAGGAAACGATCGTTCCCGGCCTCCACACCTTTTCAATACGGCTTAATAGCTGCTGCTTCGCCTGCAAATTTTCTACGATAACTTCTATGATCCAATCCACGCTGCCAAGCTTCGCCAAATCATCCTCCAAATTGCCTGGTGTGATCCGGTCGATGAAGGCTTCGCTGTATAACGGCGCCGGATTTGTCTTTTTGAGCTTATCCATCGCGTTAACCGCTAACCGGTTTCGCACTTTGGGATGATCCAGCGTTAGTCCCGCGGATTCTTCTTGCGGCAGCAGCCCGGTCGGCACCATATCTAGCAGCAGCACGGGAATGCCTGCATTTGCCAAATGGGCGGCAATGCCGGAGCCCATTACACCGGAGCCGATGACGGCAGCAGTACGAATCTTTGTCATATCGAAATATCCTCCCTACATGAATTATTCAGTCTGTCTTACGCTGTTCCAAACACAGACAAGGCAAGAATTTCAGCGATATCCCGTGCTTTAACCCGCTCCTCTGCCTCCTTCAGCTTCGTACCGTCCTCCACCATCGTTAAACAATACGGACAGGCCGAAGAAATCACTGTCGGATTCACACTCATAAGCTGTTCGGTGCGCGCTACATTAACGCGGGTGCCTGCCGATTCTTCCATCCACATCATGCCCCCTCCGGCACCGCAGCACATGCTGTTTTCGCGGGATCGCGGCTGCTCCACCAGGATCGCCCCAGGAATCGCACGCAGTACGCTGCGCGGCTGCTCATACACCTCATTGTAACGACCCAAGTAACACGAATCGTGATACGTGATGCGTTCTTGCACTTCGTATTGAGGGTTCAGGCGACCTTCTTTCACCCACATATCCAACAGCTCCGTGTGATGAAAAACGGCGGCCTCCAAGCCGAATTCCGGGTATTCATTTTTAAAAATATGATACGTGTGCGGGCAGACCGTTACGATTTTTCGAACCTTATACTTTTGAAAAGTCGCAATATTGTCGGCACACAGCTGTTGGAACAGGAATTCATTCCCCATACGGCGGGGGGTATCGCCGGAATTTTTCTCCTCGTTCCCCAAAATGGCAAAGGAGATTCCGGCTTCATTCATCAGTTTCACGAAAGCATGCGTAATTTTGCGGCTGCGATTATCGTAAGAGCCCATGGAGCCTATGAAGAACAAATACTCGAAGTCGGGATTTTCCTTTACTGTACGAACGTTCAGCTGATCATTCGGGTCTATTTCCTTGACCCATTTCACACGATCATTCCGGCTAATCCCCCACGGATTGCCTTGCCGCTCAATGTTTTGCAGCGCGCGCTGACCGTCATGCGGCATACTGCCTTGCGTAAGCACCAAATGTCTGCGCAGATCCACGATTTTGTCTACGTGCTCATTGCCGACCGGACACTGATCCTCGCAGTTGCGGCAAGTTGTGCAGGCCCACAGCTCCTCCTCCGTGATTACGCCGCCGATAAGCTCAACTTCCAGCGGATTATGTCCGCTTTGTACGGCAAATGCAGCCGCAGGCACCCACGGCGATTTGGACGTGATGGCGGCGCCTTTCTCTGTCAAATGATCGCGGAGCTTCGTAATCAGGTGCATCGGCGAAAGCAGCTTGCCTGTCGTATTAGCCGGGCAAACATTCGTACAGCGCCCGCACTCCACACAGGAGTAGAAATCAAGCATTTGCTTCCGGGTAAAATCTTCAATTTTGCCAACACCGAACGACTCGGCTTCTTCATCTTCCAAATCCAGCGAGCTCAGCTTGCCGGTTGGCTCCGTACGTCTGAGCAGGATATTGATAGGCGCAGTAATAATGTGGAAATGCTTCGATTGGGGAACATAGATCAGAAAAGACAGCAGGATCAGCAGATGCATCCACCAGCTGACATAAAACCCTATTGTAGCCCCCGTGTGCGAAAGACCGCTAAACATGGCAGCGAATACAGATGAAATAGGCGCAAAGCCAGAAGTTTCAAGCCCTTCCCGCAACCGCTCAAAACCTCCGCTGACCACGACGGATAGCATGAGGAAAAAGATAAAGAAAACAACGATGCTTGGCTTCCACCCGCGTTTTAAGCGTTTGAGTTTTTCGATATACCGGCGGTAAGTCGCATAGCCCATGGCCAGTAGAATCAGGGCAACCGTCAATTCCTGAATGAAGGTGAAATAATCGTAGCCGGGAAGCGGCAGCCCGCGGCCAATTAACCCTTTTAGAATGAGATCAAGCGCCCCGAGCTGTAAAATAAGAAACCCATAGAAGATGACGATGTGCATAACGCCGCTTTTCTTATCCTTCAGGAGCTTCGTCTGGCCGAAAACTTGAATGGCGAATTCCTTCAGCCGCGCTTTCGCTTCTTTCTTTAGATTCACTGACTTCCCCAACTGGATGTACAAGTACCGGTGATACACAACCCGGCCAAACAAGTACAACGCGGCTCCTGTAACGATTAGAAACAATACAAACTGAATGAGTGTACCGATCATAGAGGACCTCCTTGCATTGAAAAGATAGCGCTTACATTGGTGGATCGTAAAAAAGCAAGTTCCATATGCCCCTATTTCCAGAGTTGAAAAATGCTTCATTGTTTGCTGTAAGCCGGCTAACTTTCTTACTTGCTTCTTAGGCTGAATAAGTCGTTGACAAGGCGTACTACGTATTTTATGATGGGATTACAAAATGAATGAGTATTCATTCACCGATAACTGTATCTTAACACCGAGGTGATCCCCTTGACAAGTAGCAAAAAACCAGACAAATACTATGCAATTCTCGAAGGCGCTCTGAACGTCTTTGCCGAGAACGGCTTTCACAAATCCCAAGTATCCCGGATCGCCAAGGAAGCCGGCGTGGCCGACGGAACCATCTATTTATATTTCAAAAAGAAGGAGGATATTTTGACAAGTTTGTTTCAAGAGAAATTAGGCGAGCTTGTCGAGAAATTCAATTCCGGCGTCACGGAGCATATGACAGCGAAAGAAGCTCTGTACAAAGTTTGCGAAATTCATTTCAGCGAGCTTGAAGCGAATGTCAATCTTGCTTTCCTGACCCAGATCGAGCTGCGCCAGAGCGATTTGGAGCTGCGCAAAGAGATTGGCCTTGCCCTCAAGAGATATATTATTCTCATCGAAAATATATTAGAAAGAGGCAAACAAGACGGGAGCTTCCACGCTGACTTTGATGTGAAACTCGTCAGGCTTCTCATCTTCGGAGGCATGGATGAAGTTGTGACCTCTTGGCTTATCTCCGGGCAAAAGTATTCCTTAACCGCTCAAGTTGGCCCTACGATTAACTTTTTTATGAAAGGCATCGAGGCTTAAGGGTCTGTATAACATGTATATTCAGGAAGGAGCTTGGCTATGGACATTTTTGTATTGTTGAAGCAAACGTTCGATACAGAGGAGAAAATCGTTCTGCAAGGGGGCAATGTGCAAGAGGATGGCATCAAATTCGTCATCAATCCTTACGATGAATATGCCGTCGAGCAAGCCATTCAGCTGCGGGATGAATTCGGGGGTAAGGTCACTTTGCTCTCCGTAGGGCCTGACCGAACGGCAGAAGCACTGCGCACCGCTCTGGCTATGGGGGCGGATGAGGCCATTCTCATCACGGATGAGCGCATTCAAGGCGATGAGTGCGAGGTTGCCGAAATCTTGGCGCAGTATTTGCGCGGACAGTCCTTCGATTTGGTGTTAGGCGGTAATTTCTCTGTCGATAACGGAGCCGGCCAAGTGGCGATCCGCATCGCTTCCCTTCTTGATTTACCACATGTGGCATCCGTCACAAAGCTCGACATATCGGGAGATGCGGCAGTTGCTCACCGTGATGCCGAAGGCGATATGGAAGTGATCGAAGTTCCGCTCCCCGCCCTTTTCACGGCCCAGCAAGGCTTGAATGAGCCTCGATACCCTTCGCTGCCGGGCATTATGAAGGCCAAGAAGAAACCGTTTAAGCACTTAACGCTTGATGACATCGAAGGCTTCAGCTCCGCCGCCGCCAAAACAACGCGCATATCCTTAAAGCTCCCGCCGGAACGCAAAGCGGGCCGCATTCTGAGCGGCGATCTCTCTCAGCAGGTGACTGAGCTTGTCCAAGCGCTTCGCAACGAATCCAAAGTGATTTAAGGAAGAGGAGGCTACCATCCATGGCTAAACTATTTCTCGTTGTTGCCGAAGCCCGCGGAGGCAAACTGCGTCAAGTCACCTTCGAAGCCTTGCGCGCTGCGCAGCTCTCCGCTGCAGACGGCGATGCGATACACGCCGTTTTGATCGGCGGAAGCGGTATCAAAGCGCTCGCCGGCGAGCTTGCCGCGTATGGCGCAGAAAGCGTCTATGTCGTCGAAGACGCTGCGCTTGAGAGCTATAGCTCGGAAGCCTATTTGAGCGCTTTATTGGCGGTGAGCGATGCGGCGAAGCCGGGAGCGCTGGTATTCGGCCATACCGCGCTTGGCCGTGATCTTGCGCCGCTGGCCGCAGCGAAGCTCTCCGCCGGCCAGCTCTCGGACGTGACGGCGATTTCGCGCAGCGGCGACAGCGTGCAGTTCACGCGGCCGCTTTACGCCGGCAAAGCCGTCGAGACGAAAGCGTTTACGGACCCGGACGGCATCTGGGTCGTCACGATCAGACCGAACAACATCGCTCCTCAGGCGCCGGACGCTTCGCGTCAGGCTTCCGTTGTCGATGTTGCTTACCCGGCCCCCTCCCTGCGCAGCATCATTCGGGAGGTGGTGAAAAAAACGTCCGGCGCCATCGACTTGGCAGAAGCCAAGATCGTTGTGTCCGGCGGACGGGGCGTGCGCAGCGCCGAAGGCTTCCAGCCGCTCGAAGAGCTGGCTGCCGTCTTGGGCGGCGCTGTCGGGGCATCCCGCGGAGCCTGCGACGCGGGCTACTGCGAATACGCGATGCAAATCGGCCAGACCGGCAAGGTCGTGACGCCGGAGATCTACATCGCGTGCGGCATTAGCGGCGCCATCCAGCACCTTGCGGGGATGAGCGCTTCGCGCGTCATCATCGCCATCAACAAGGATGCCGAAGCGCCGATCTTTAAAGTTGCCGACTATGGCATCGTCGGCGATCTGTTTGAGGTCGTGCCGCTGTTGACCGAGGAATTCCGGCAGCTGCTGAAGTAGCTTGTCATCCACCCGCTATTCCAGTAAACTCATTGTACAGTTCATGCTAGTTAGGAGTCCTTATCGATGTCAAAAACACCATCAGAAGTCGTTCGGCAATTTTTCCATAACGTCCGTACCGGACTGCAGCCCGATGCCGCTCATGATTATATGGCCGAACAAGTGCTGGCCCATCAAATGACGGCTGAGAACGAAACAACCGTTCACCGCACGCCTGCCAATTATGCCGATCACGTCAGGGAAATGATCGCCGCATACGGCGATTTCAAGTTAGACGTACAAGAGCTGATCGCCCAGGACGATCGCGTCTACGTCCGTTGGAAACAAACCGGCACACATGTCGGCGAGGTGGACGGATTCACCCCTTCCGGCAAAACCATCGTTGAAATTGCGAGCGCCGTTTATCGGGTCGAGAAAGAACGAATCGTCGAGTACTGGATTCAAATCGACCGCGAAGGCATTCGCCTGCAGCTTCAGCGGAACGCTGACTAGCTCAGCCGCTACCCACTAAATAAGAGCCTCTAAAGGCTCTTATTTCTATTTTTTCTCCCCATTGCGCTCAAATAGCATTCTCTAATGGCTTCTATCTCCGCCAATCCCCTGTAAAGAACGGCATGCCTTAACCCCGCTCTTCCCCCACCTGCCGGTCCAACCAATCCGCCAAGTCGGCCATAACTTCCTCGCGATTCACTTCGTTCAGCATCTCATGCCGACCACCCGGATAAAGTTTGCCGCTCACTTTCGTAAGTCCGAGCTCCTCATACATCCGGATCAATCTGCGAACCCCTTTGCCATGACCGCCAACCGGGTCTTCCTCCCCTGAGAAAATATAGACCGGCAATGTCTTCGGAATCCGCTGAAGATGCGCAGGGCGATGGATCGCCTTCAACCCACGGAAGAAGTCCCGGAAAAAACCAGACGTAAACATCACACCGCAGTATGGATCGTCCATATACTTATCGACTTCCGCCTTGTCCGTACTCAACCAATCAAAGGACGTCCGGTTGGGAGCAAATTTTTTATTATACGCGCCAAAAGACAACGACGTCAGCAGCCAACTGCGATGATGGTCCCCCCGAATCGCCGCTTCGGCTGCCGCTAGCGCGATGCCAGCGTTAAGCGCTGCGCCCTCCCTTCCATTCGATCCTGACAAAATGATGCCTTGTACATGGGTAGGAAATTGCACGAGATAAGTACCCATATATGATTGTGTCAAGAAGGAGCCCATGCTGTGACCCATGACGAACAAGGGGACCCGAGCCGGATAACGCTCCCGAATTTGCCCTGTAAGCTTCCCCATGTTCTCCACCATACGCACAAAGCTGTTCTTGCCAAATTTACCCACTGCATCCGCCGATCCGGCTGTGCGCCCATGTCCCAAATGATCGTTCACATAGACGGCATAACCTCTATCCGTCAGCACCTCAGCGAGCCTTTCATATCTCTCCGCCGTTTCGGCCATGCCGTGCGCAATCTGCACAATTCCTATCATTGCAATCGCTTCCGCAGGAAGCCATTCGTACACATAGTGACTGTTATTCTCATCGTCCTGCCAAATAAAATGCTGCTTTCTCATAAACGCCCCGACCTCCTGCCTGCTGCAGTTCCAGTATTCTCTTCAGTATACTTCTCTTTTCACATGAAAACAGCCCCTTTCCGAAGAAAGAGGGCTGCTCATGAATATCCTTATGATGGCTAGGCTTTGCTGGTTTGCTTAACTGATTTAACAGCTTGCAATTGAGACTGAGATTGCGCGGGAGTGTCGAACCGTCTTCTCTCTGTTTTATCGATTTGAGCAATTTTCCCATCATGCACAACGATCTGTACCGATCCGTATTCCAACCCGTTAAGCATTTGCTTAATTCTGTCTACCCAAATATCATCTAATTCCAATGGTTTTGCCATCTTTTTTCCTCCGCTCTTTATCATATCGTCCAGTCATTCCAGTCATTTTTCCGTTTCTGAATAAAGGACAGCCAATTACTCGTTTTCTCAAATAGTTCTTTGGTCGCTCCGGATGTCGAATACGTATGATCCGCTTGATAAATAAGATCAAGCTCGCATTGCCCTTCATTGCGCAGCCAAAACATTTTCTGATATAAAGGGGCATAATCAACAGGGATGATATCATCCGCAGTACCGTGAATGACGAGCACATCGCCGTTAAATTTCCGCAGTTGTTCAAAAGGCTGATGCTGAGCTAACGAATCAAAAAAACGGCTCGTTAGTAAATAACCATGATGATCGATAGCGCCGCCAAGCGGAAGCTTCTCATATTCGTTTTTGCCGACGATTCGAACGATATCGTTATGCGGGTGTGCCACTGCTGACCACAGCACAAGTGTTTTGACACGGGAATCTTTCGCTGCTGTCAATACGGCTGCAGCTCCGCCTAAACTATGTCCAACCAAGACGACACGGCTCAAGTCTACGCAATCAATCGTTACAGCATAATCAATGACTCTGCGCGTTTGTTCAATGAGAGCATCCAGTCCGCCTGCACCGTAATCTCCTGTACTTTCGCCGCAACCGCCGTAATCAAATCGCAGCACCAAATATCCTTTGGAGCTAAACTCACGCGCTGCCTTCACAAACAGCCGATCTACGCCGATCCGGCTTCCGATAAAACCATGACAGATGATGATCAGCGGCCAACGCTGACAGTCGGCTTGCGCAGCTCCTGTTTGATTCGTCGGGTAATGCAGTGTTGCGGCCAATTCGATGTCGTCGCTTTGTATAGTGATAGCATGCTCCATGATGTAACTCCCTTTCGTATAATTCCGATAAGATTAGTATGAATTAGGTATATACCAATATTAGCATCCACTTACGAGGGTGTCAATCCTGTTTTTAACATATTTTCGGTAAAAATACGCTGATTCGAAAAGACCCTCACCGAAGTATCCCCAAGTGAGAGTCTTTCCATATTTGGCATGCATTAACCGCGCTTGAACCTTTGTCTATTAATAAACTGTTTGTACTGAAAGTAAATCGTGCAGCCAACGCAATAGCCAAGGAGTGCTGCGCCTGCTGCCAGAAGTAAAAATCCCGCAAACAGATACCCGGCAAAAGCCCACCCAATCGCAAAAGCTACCAGAGATATGGATAAAAATAATACAGCCAAAACATTGTTAAACCTGGTCAGCTCTTGCGCTTGCGTTTCTGTCGCCGTGGCCTTATTGGAATAAATGTTCTTAAATGCCACTACGAACACATTCCATTTCGCTCCGCCAACTAATCCAAACACCTGAATGACCCAAAGTACAGCAACCAGCCATGCCCACTGAAACGCTAAGGCCAATAGAACAAAAAGAACAATGCCTGTTTGATTGGCCTTCACAAAGGAAACGGGGACTTCTCTCATCGCAGTCACTCCTAATTCGTTAACCAGTCCTTGATCACATAATCTTTCTTAGCCAAGCCTTGATCGACCAGGAATTTTTTCGTTTCTTCGATCAGTTTGAGTCCGTCAGGCAGAGCTGCCTCCACAGGCCATTGATCGATTTTGAATGAAGCTTTTACCACATCCAACGGATATCCGGAGGCTTCTGCATAAAATTTGAAATATTCTTCGTTGTTCTCACGAATTTCTTTGACGGCTCTCGTGCGCAGATCATTCCACAGCTTCGGAAATTGCGGGTTTTTAGCGAGATAATCCTCCGTTACAACAGTCAAGCTGGAGCCTTGCAGCAGCGGATGTTTGGCGGCTTCATCGATCGCCACATAGCCCTTTTTCAGCAGCAAAGGTCCGAAGCCGGTCGGGTAGGCATAAGCAGCAATATCCCCGCGGGAAAGAGCAGCTTCCGCATCTGCTGGCAATAGATGAAGGATTTTCACATCCTTATCAAGCCCTTTCTCTTTCAAAAGGCTGGTTAAATAACGGCTCATATAGGAGCCTTGGGAAGTGGCGACCTTTTTACCTTTGAGATCTTCCAACGATTTCGGACCGTCGGCTTTGGCAACCAGCCATGCGTTCATATTGACCTGTGTGATGTTGATGAGACGCGTTTTCAAGCCTGCCGCTTTGCCGTTAATGGCCGGTGTATCTCCATAGATGCCAACATCAAGCGAACCGGCCGTGATCGCCTCGTTAAGGTTTGGACCGTTCGGGAACGTGAAGTATTTGAACTCTTTCACACCGTATTTTTTTAGCTCACTCTCTAAGTAGCCCTTCGATTGTGCCCAGCCTTCAGGTCCGGTAATCGTTTTGTTATTATTCGCCGAAATAAAACCGATACGCAATGTTTCAGGCAGAGTAATCTTGGCATTGGTTGCTGCGTTCGCCTGAGCCGGAGCCGATGTTTTCTCTGATTTAGTTCCGCAAGCTGCCAGCAGTAAGGTAAATAAGGATACAATAAGTACAAGGCTGGCTGCTTTCAAAGTTCGTTGTTTCATATGTCTTGACCCCCTGAGTTGTAAATGGATTGGAAAATAAACGAATTAATGCGATGCGTGCATACGCTGGAAAATGATATAGGAACCGTCAGATGAGGCGGTAGATACTCGGCCTTTCCCCCAGCCCACGTTTTGTTTGTAACTGCCTAGTAAGCCATCCTGAACTAACTCTCCCTCGTCAACCTTTGTCTTTTCTTCTGCAACCGGTGAAACATACAAAGCGTCCGTCGGGCAATATAATTCGCACATAAAGCAGCTTTGGCAATCCGACTGTCTGGCGATAACCGGAATATCCCCTTGTACCGCCTCAAAGACATTCGTCGGGCAGACGGAAACGCATTGGTTGCAGCTAATGCAGCGATCTTTGCTTAACAGTTCTATCATTACACAACAGCCTCCTTAATCTCGGCCGGTTGGGCACCATCCGCCAATGGCTTCGCCCATGGCCTATCCAAGCCGCCGCTCTTAATGCGGTACTTTTGCGCTTCGTCGATACGCGGGAAATCTTCGCGGCGATGCATACCCCGTGTTTCTTTGCGTTCAAGACCGCTGGTATACATCCATCTCGCCGTAGCTGTCATGGCTGCCGCTTCGCGAACCCGCACGACATTGCCGTCGTTAGCTTGAATGCCTTGCTTCAATTCATGCCATAGTTGATCCAATCGCCCTAAAGAGTTCTGCAGACCTTCTCCCGTACGGAACCAGTTGCGGTCATACGGGAACACTTCATCCTGAACGGCTTTAATAATTTCATGCGTATCAAGAGCTCCCGGCTTCGTTGTCGCCAGTTTCGGAACGCCGCTCGCTTCCGATAGGCCTTTGGCGTTGCGATCCGAAGCTGCTGCGCCCAATTTCCGTGCATATTTAGCCGCTGCCTCGCCCGAGAAATACCCCGACGACATCGCCCAAGCCGCATTGTGGCTGCCTCCGCCGGTAAATCCGCCGCAGATCAATTCTCGTGTCGCGGCATCCCCCGCCGCATAAAGACCCGGGACTTCCGTCGCGCAAGTTTCATCGATAATATGAATGCCCCCGGTTCCTCTCACTGTTCCTTCAAATCTGAGTGTCACAGGAAACTTCTGAGTGAAAGGATCGATGCCCAGACGGTCAAAAGATAAAAAGAAGTTCGGCTGCGCTTGCCTCATCGCTTTTTTGACAATGTCATCCGCCTTATCTATTCTTGCGAATACCGGTTGTGTCAGCAGTGTCTTGGCGATGACAGACCGCCCGCGCTGCGAACCGGCCCCTTCGATCACCGTGCCATCCTCATAGTAAAACGTTGCCCACGTATAGAAGGCCGACTTCGTTACCGGAGAAAAAGCCGGTGCTAACGAATAGGCGGTAGAGAACTCCATCCCGGACAGATTTGCCCCTGCCTCAGCGGCAAGCAAGTACCCGTCGCCGGTTAGAACATTCGTACCGAGCGCTTTGCTCAGGAACGCGCAGCCGCCGGTTGCAATAACGACCGATGCGGCATCCACGCGCCATGTGTCTTTGGTTTGGTTGTTCACGCCGGTTGCCCCGGCGACCCCATGCTCATCCGCGAGAAGCTCCAGCGCAGGACTATGGTCGAGAATGCGGACACCCGCTCTCTGCACCTGCTTGCGCATTAAACGCATGTATTCGGGTCCTTGCAAACTTTTCCGATGCGAAGTGCCTGTTTCATCGATCGGGAACGGATATCCCCAAGCCGCAATTTGGTTCGTATTGCTATACGTTTGGTCTAATACCTTTTTCATCCAGCCGCGATCCGCGAGATATCCGCCAAGCGCCTCTCTGCTCTTCATCGCTGCTTCGCGTTCTTCGGTCGTTGGATTGACATACCACAAGCCCGTTCCCGATGGCGCCGTAGCGCCGCTCGTACCGCAATACCCTTTATCTACAAGGACGACCTTTGCTCCTTCTTTGACAGCCGTAATCGCCGCCCAAGCCCCGGAAGGTCCGCCACCGATAATGAGGACATCCGCGTGCAATTGCAAATCATATTGTGTCATCTTCAAGCCCTCCCTCATCTCATCAATCTTAGATTTCATTAAATGGAAAAAGCCTCTGCAGAAGCAGTTTTTGCCGCTTCATAGTGCTGCTTCACAAGCAGCCGGTCCAAAATCGTTTTCTCGAAATAAGCAAAGCCGCTATCATGCTCCCTCGGTCTGGCCAGCGAAATCTTCAAGTCCAGCCCAATCTTTCCGTCTTCAATCAGGATGACTCTGTCCGCCAACGCTACGGCTTCACTCACATCATGAGTGACGAGCAGCACGGTAAATTGCTTCTCCAGCCAAAGCTGTTCAATAAGCTGCTGCATCTCGATGCGAGTCAAAGCATCTAATGCGCCAAGCGGCTCATCCAAGAGAAGAAGCCTCGGGTTACCGGCAAGCGCTCTTGCCAACGCGACACGTTGTCTTTGACCACCGGACAGAACAGCCGGCCAGTCATCCTTCTTATGTTCAAGGCCAACTTGTTGAAGCGCCTTATAAGCAATCTCCTTGTCGCCGGATTTCACACCGATTCGAACATTATCGATATTTTTCTTCCAAGGAAGCAGCCGGTGTTCCTGAAACAGCACACGAGTATCCTTGTGAATGCCTTGAATCCCCTGCCCATCCAGCAAGATGGCTCCGTTTGTCGCTTCATCCAAGCCAGCGATAAGGCGGAGAAGCGTGCTTTTGCCGCATCCGCTGCGGCCCACAATCGCGACAAATTCTCCTTGCTTTATGTTTAAATCGATGCCTGAAAGCACGCGTGTCGTTCCGAAAGATTTGTTCACATTGCGAATGTGAAGCTGAATGCCTCCGGTTTTACTCATAAGAATCCTCCCCTTCTTACGCTTTCTGAATATAGTTGTGATGCCATTTCAACCAGCGGTTTTCAAAAAATTTGGCAATTAAATCCGATAGTTTTCCTAAGACTGCATATAAAATAACGCATAAGACCACCACATCCATCTGCATGAATTCTCTGGCATGCGTTGCCATATAACCAATCCCTGAATCCGCGGCAATCGTTTCGGCGACGATCAAGCTGAGCCACATGATTCCTAAGGAGAAACGGATGCCGAGCAGGATGTTCGCCAATGCTCCCGGCAAAATGACTTTAGCAAATAATGAGAACCCCCTCAGGCCATAAACCTTGCCCATCTCGATCAAACCCGGATCAACGGAGCGGATGCCATGGAACGTATTCAGATAGATCGGAAAAGCAACGCCGAGTGAAACCAGAAATAATTTGGAGGTCTCGCCAATGCCGAACCACATAATGACGAGCGGGATCATCGCAAGATGCGGAATGGTGCGAATCATTTGCACCGAAGAATCAATATATTTTTCAGCGATTGGAAAAATCCCATTAAGCAAACCGATGACAAATGCGATGCTGCCGCCAATAAGGAAGCCTAGAAACGCCCGCTTCGTACTCACCGCAACATATTCAAAGATGGTTCCGTCTTTAATCACCCCGTATAGAGCTTTCACGACTTCCCATGGCGTTGGCAAAATCTGCTGCGATAACCATCCGGTTAAGCCAAACACTTGCCATAGCAGTAAAATGAGAATCGGTATGACCCATGGCTGCCAAACCTTGGAACGGGCAATTGGAGCGTTGCGATTAGCTAGCATGTGATTCCCTCTTTCTTTTTATAAAGTGAAGAGGCGTTAGAAAACAAAAAGACTCCCGATCCCCGCTAAGCAAGGACGGGAGTCTCCAGTCATCTGGTCGACTCTTTATAAATTTTATAATTCTTATTGTTTTACTCGGATATTAATTGATACATATACTAGCACCGGCCTTAAGGCGCGTCAATGCTTTTTTTGCAAACAACAATGTGCGAGTCCTTATTGCCAGCGTTCTTTCAACCGATTCATCCTTCTATTTTGTATTCTTTCATCTAATGGCCGATCACGAAGAGGGTACACGCTTGACAATTATAAATAAATTTGAATAATTCCATAAAAAACAGGAATAGGTGTATTGACAAATTTGACTACGCGCTGTTATATTCAATTTAATATTCCGAGTAAAACGCTATGATTAATAAAAATGGGTGGTGCAATGTGATTAACACGGTATTTAAAGCTACGGTTCGATCTGTGCTTATTGGCTATCTGATTGTGCTTCTGCTCATCCCGATCGGTTCCATCTATTTCAAAGGATTTTCTTTAGGATGGGAACCCTTCTGGCAAGAAGTAACAGGACCACTAGCCTGGAAATCCATCTTGCTTACAATCAAGCTCAGCGTTGTATCGACGATCATTCAAGCCATAGTTGGAACCATCATCGCCTATGTGCTGGTCAGATACACATTCCGCGGGAAGAGCATTTTGAACAGCATGGTCGATCTCCCCTTCTCTCTGCCAACCTCTGTGGCAGGACTTATGTTTCTTACGCTGCTTGGCCCTTCAAGTCCGCTTGGCGTCTGGCTCGATCACGCTGGAATCAAGCTGCTTTACAATCAAACGGCCATTGTGATCGGCTTGGTATTCGTTACTTTTCCATTCGTAGTTCGGACCGTTCAACCCCTGCTTGAGCAAATTGACCCTGCTGAAGAACAAGCCAGCTTTACACTTGGCGCGAGCAGATTCTACACGTTCTGCCGAATTGTTTTTCCAGCTGTTTTGCCGGGAATTCTTGCCGGCAGCATGCTCGCTTTTTCCCGATCCCTAGCCGAGTTTGGCGCCATCTCCTTAATCTCCGGCAATTTGCCGGGTAAAACAATGGTCGCATCGGTCTATATATACGGTGAAACGCAGAACTATAACCCAGAAGGCGCGGCAGCTATTTCCCTTGTGCTCCTTACGTTATCCCTCCTTATTTTGTGGATTATCAACGTATTGACACGCGGAAAGGGGCGCCTCGCATGAGAAGAGTACTAATTAGCATTTCGTTTCTCGTCATTTTTCTATTGATTATACTGCCGTTCCTCGGCATAGCCTTCGGTGCGTTTGAAGAAGGTCCGAAAGCCTTTCTCGATGCGCTTGTAAGACCCGAAGCATTGCATGCCCTTAAAATCTCTTTCATTATTGTACTGATCGTAACCTTGCTAAATACCATCGTCGGTGTTTACCTTTCTTTAGAAATCGTGAGAGGCTCCTGGATCTCCCGTTGGTTGAAGCCTGTCATCAATGCGCTGATTGATTTGCCCTTTGCGGTGTCGCCTGTCATTGTCGGCTTAATGGTCATTCTCATTTTCGGCCCGAACACAGCGCTCGGAGCGTTCATGGAAGATCATAACATGAAAATCGTATATGCCATTCCCGGTATGGTTCTGGCTACGATGTTCATTACGTTTCCTCTTATGGTCCGGGAAGTCGTTCCTTTGCTCGAAGAAATCGGCACGCAGTCCGAAGAAGCTTCCGCTACCCTTGGCGCCGGTGCATGGCGAACCTTTTTTCAAATCACATGGCCGGGCATCCGTTGGGGCGTCGTGTATGGACTCATTTTGACCATTGCAAGATCACTCGGTGAATTCGGCTCTATCTTAGTTGTCTCAGGAAATATCATCAACCAAACGCAAACTGCAACTACACTCGTCTATCAAGACGCCGAGCAATTTCAGCTCGTTGCAGCGAATAGTGTCGCATTTGTACTCGGTCTCATCTCCATTACTATTTTATTAACGTTAGAATGGTTGAAAAGAAGAAGCGAAAAATTGAGAAGCCATTAAGGAGGAACCCCGTATGCACATCGAAGTAAAAAATCTCAATAAACATTTCGGGTCATTTCATGCCATCAAAGATGTTAATTTCAGCATTACGAAAGGTCATCTCGTTGGTTTGATCGGCCCCAGCGGCGGCGGGAAAACGTCCATCCTGCGCATGTTATCCGGCCTGGAGAGTCCGACAACCGGAGACATTTATTTCGATGGAAAGCTGGCCACCCATCTGCCCGTTCAAGAAAGGGGAATTGGCTTCGTTTTTCAGAGCTACGCGCTCTTCAAGCATATGACCGTTTTTGACAACGTGGCTTACGGACTTAAAGTTCTCAAAAAACCAAAGGACTTCATCCATGACAGAGTCACCTATCTGCTGAACTTAATGGGGCTTGCCGGCAACGAACGCAAGTATCCCCACCAGCTATCCGGCGGTCAGCGCCAACGGGTTGCTTTCGCCAGAGCTTTGGCGCCTGAGCCTCAATTGCTGCTGCTTGATGAGCCTTTTGCCGCAATCGACGCCAAAATCCGCAAAGAGCTGCGCCTCTGGCTGCGTAATCTGATCGATGAATTTAAGGTGACAACACTCTTCGTCACCCATGATCAAGATGAAGCCATCGAAGTCGCGGATGAAATCATCCTCGTTCAAGGCGGTAAAATCGAGCAGCAAGGCAGTCCGTGGGAAATTTATACGAAGCCGGCAACATCGTTCGTCGCATCCTTCATCGGTGAATCCAATGTGATCCCCACATATACGCCGCTCGTCGGATTCCCATACTTGGATGAAATTCATCAAGACGGCAAATGGCAGCCGGATGTGAACGTGTTGATTCGTCCCGAATCCATCGAAGTCCGCCCCCATGATGTAAGCCATCTAGCGACAGCTGGCGAAAAAGGAAAAGTCACTCATGTCCACTTCCGCGGAGATTCCTGGTACCTGGAAATCGATACGGGCGCACTTAAGCTCTTCGCTTATCAATCTGTGAAAGAGAAAATTTATCGTGTCGGCGATGAAGTGAATATTCTGATCCACCATATTTCCGTCTTTACCAAAACCGAGAACATCGTCATTGAAAATCAGGCGAAACAAGATCCGCTGCCTGTTTTTATATAAAAAAACTATTTATAGAATGAAGGGGAGTTGTAAACCATGAAAAATTTCAAATCGCTTGGCCTAATCACTGCTACGTTATTCACTGCAAGTATCGCACTTACAGCTTGCGGAACAAGTACTAAAACGGCAAGCTCGCCTACTCCATCAGCGGCTGCAACAGCTGCGGCTACGGCAGCGGCCACTACCGCTCCAAAGGCTGAAAAAGTAACGATCACCATCGGCGCGTATTCCATCCTGAAAGATTCGTTCGACGTTATTTTGCCTAAATTCAAAGATGAGTGGAAAAAGAAAACCGGCCAAACCGTAGAATTCCAAGAATCGTATGTGGCTTCCGGTTCGCAAGCTACCGCGATTATCCAAGGATTCGAAGCGGATATCGCCCCTCTTTCCCTTGAAGGAGACATCCAGAAAATCGTTGAAAAAGGCTTGATTACACACGACTGGAAAAACAACCCTTACAAAGGCAACATCACCTCTTCCATCGCAGCCATCGGCGTGCGTGAAGGCAATCCTAAAGGCATTAAAGACTGGACCGACTTGACAAAACCGGGCGTTGAAGTGTTGATCCCGAATCCAAGCACGTCCGGCGGAGCCAAATGGGACATTAATGCGATCTATGGCGCAGGCTTGAAAACTTCTGAGGCCGCAGGCAAAAAAGATCCGGCCTTCGCTAAGGATTATGTAGCCAAAGTGTACAAAAACATCAAAGTATTGGATAAGAGCGGCGCAGATTCCCTCGCGACTTTCGATAAAGGCGTTGGCGATGCCATCGTCACCTACGAAAATGAGCTCATCTCCCGCATTCAATCCGGCAAAAAATATGTGGAAGTCATCCCGCAATACACGACATCCATCGAAAATCCCGTTGCACTTATCGATAAAAACGTAGATAAGCATGGCAATCGCGAAGCTGTTCAAGCATTCCTCGAATACTTATGGAGTCCTGACGCTCAAAAAGTATTCGCGGATAAAGGATTCCGCTCCGTACTGCCGGAAATTGCCAAACAATATGAGAAAAACTACACAACTCCTGCCGGCTTATTCAATATTGAATACCTGGGCGGTTGGGATAAAGTAAATAAAGAGCTGTATGGCAAAGGCGCTATTTGGGAAACTATCCTTGCAGAAGGTGGAGCCAAGTAAGCGGATTGCAAAAGAGCCCGGAGCGAAATTGATTTCGCTGCCGGGCTTGCTTTTTGTGGACAATGGCATGGGATAGACTTCATTCAATACGGCGATTCTCATAGTTAGTATCAAGGGGTTGTTCTTTTTTTCGTGACATAGCTTCCTGAAATATAGATAACAACACCTATTGCCATGATGATCATAATTTCACTAATCACACTAAGCGGGCTAGCTTTTATCCCGAGTTCAACATGATGACTTTCATAAGCAATTGCAAATGAAGAATTGCCGATGTCAGGCATATACCTCAATGTTAGATAGTAGCCCCATAACACTTGAACGGCATAATAGCCGATGACGAGTAGGATCGCGAACAGCAAGGAGCGGAATATCGTTTTTTTCATTTGGATCATCCTTCCGGGGCGTTATCATTGCCATAATAATCCATATTAGTTGATTTTTCCATCATAAAAAAAGAGCAGATCCCTATGAGATCCACTCAATGTTTGCTACAAATATAATTTCCGTTCCTCTTTCCGAAGCTTGCGCGCGGCAAATCGCTTTTCAGCCGTTTCGAAGAGTCGCTTCTCTTCCTCCGTCTCTGGGATAATGCCCGGCACTTCACAAGGCTGTCCGTTATCGTCCAAAGCTACGAAGGTTAAATAAGAATTGGCTGTACGCTTTCTTTCGCCTGTCAACAAGTTTTCCGACTCGATTTTCACGAATACTTCCATTGAGCTTCGATGCGTCCATGTGACGAAAGCCTCCAACTGAATAGCTTCACCAAGTTTTACGGGTGCATAGAAATCCAAGCTGTCGCTAGAAGCCGTCACAACGCCTCGGCGGGAATGACGCATAGAGGCAATCGTCGCCACTTTGTCGATGTACTGCATGACGCGGCCGCCAAACACGGTATTATGATAGTTGGTGTCCGCAGGTAAAATAATTTCAGTTAACACGGTCCGGGAGAGTCTTGCTGGTTTAGCTTCCATGTAGTTTCCTCCTGATGATAACGATCGGCCATGCAAGAATTGCTTACAATTAGTAGTTCAGTTTAAGCTTGCCAGCAGCCTCTTTCGCTAAACGGCGAGCTTCCTCTACGGTTTCACCGCTGCTGAGCGCAACCGCCATACGGCGGCCTACTTTTGTCTCAGGCTTGCCAAACACGCGAACCTGCGTATTCGCAACGGACAATGCTTCCTCTAGCCCGCTGATGGTGTACTCGACTTGCTCGCGATCCGCTTTGAGCGTATAGCTGGCACCTGGCGTTAAAAGACGGATGCCGGTGATCGGCAATCCCAGAATCGCTCTGGCATGCAGGGCGAACTCGCTCAAATCCTGCGTCGCCATCGTAACCATGCCTGTATCGTGCGGACGAGGCGAAACCTCACTGAAGTATACGCCGTCTTTGGTCAAGAAAAGCTCTACGCCATAAATGCCGTAGCCGCCGAGCGCGTCCGTAATCGTTTTGGCCATATGCTGCGCATCCAGAATTTGCTGCTCTGACATGGCATGCGGCTGCCAGGATTCAATGTAATCGCCGTCTTTTTGGATATGACCGATCGGCTCGCAATAGGTTGTTCCCGAAACGGAACGTACCGTCAACAATGTAATTTCGGACTCAAAATGAATGAATTCCTCCACAATGACACGAGCGTTCTTCGCACGTCCGCCCTCCATCGCTATGTTCCACGATTGTTCCACATTCTCAGGCGCACGGCATACGCTTTGACCTTTGCCGGAAGAGCTCATGATCGGCTTAATAACGCAAGGCGTACCAATTTCAGCAACGGCCGCATGCAATTCCTCGAGACTATTTGCAAAAGCATACTTCGCTGTCCGCAGCTGTAACGTTTCAGAAGCAAGACGGCGAATACCCTCCCGGTCCATCGTCAAACGGGAAGCGGTAGCCGTCGGGATGACGCGATAGCCTTCCGACTCAAGCTCTACCAGGACAGGCGTCGCAATCGCTTCAATTTCAGGCACGATGAGATCCGGTCGCTCTTGCTCAACGAGTGACCGGAGCTGCTCTCCATCCAGCATATTAATCACATGGCTGCGATGCGCGACCTGCATAGCCGGAGCATGTGCGTAACGATCCACGGCGATAGTCTCAATGCCTAGACGCTGCGCTTCAATAACGACTTCTTTGCCAAGCTCTCCCGATCCCAGCAGCATAATTTTCTTAGCTTTGTTCGATAAAGGTGCTCCGTACATGAAATATTTTCCCCCTTAATGGTTTGCCCATCCTAAGCAAGCTTATAACTTATTGAGATCTATGTAAGTAAAAATAACAATTCAGGCAAAATACCCTGATCTATTGTAAAGGATTTCGACATTAAAAGATAGATTTCAGCAGAAGTTTGCGCAAAATCGGTACTAATTGCTCAGTTAACGCCTCCACATGAGGCACCACAATGCTGCTGCGTCCGTACATGTTGCGCATCGCGATCCGTTCTGTTTCATGAACGGTACCGCTTGCCAAAAAGATGGAGATGACCTCAATCCCCAGCCGGCGTGCGCGCAAAACAGCTTCGTAGGTATCGAGAATCCCTACATCGTTATAATTGGCTGCCGACGGCTCGCCATCCGAGAATACGAGCAGGATGCGCTGGCGCTCGGCCCGCCGCAGCAGCCGCTCTGTCATGCAGCGTATCGCGAAGCCATCGCGGTTATCCTGCTGCGGCTCAAGCTGCATAAGCGCCGCTCCGCTTCCGGAAGCAAGCGAGGAGCCGAAGTCCACCGCAACCTGGAACAGGTTCGGTGCTTCGCGCTCCGTCACGCGATCCGCATCCTCCCAGAAGCCCACGATTTCGTGGGGGATTCGTAAGGATTGGAGGGTCTCGTGGAACAGTACGAGGCCCAGTTTGGTTTCGTCCATTTTGTCATACATGGACGCCGAGCAGTCTACGAGCAGCGCGAACGCCGCATCGAGCTGCGGAACCGGCGCGCGCTTCTTGTAGAAGAGGCTCGGCTGTTCTTGCGTAACGGCTCGCGTCAGCCGCTTGTCGAGCCGCCCGAACAAGAGGTCGCCCCGCGGGGCGACCCGCCGCTGCTCCAGCGTGCGCCGTATCGCACGCTGCAAAGGCTTCGCGAGCGGCGCTGAGCGCTCGCTAAGGCGCCTGAAAGCGGCCTGCTGCGCAGCAGTCGGCCGCTCAGGCGCAAGCCACGTCGCCGTAGCGAACGCGGCGACAGCGCCTTCCCCGTGCCCTGCGGCAGCAGGCACGGCAGCTTTGGCGCGCCGCCCGCCGGGGGCGGCGCCTGAGCGCTGGGCGCGCTGCGAGCGCCCCTGGACGATGGCGAGCGCCTGATCGGCGGCGTCGCCCTCGCGGGGCGCAGAACCAAGCGCGGCTGTGCGCGAGCCGCGCTCCAGCTCAAACCGCAGCAGCCCCGGGCTGCGGTCGCTGCTTTCGCGGTGCCAGGTCGGCAGGCGCTCCTGGCCCGGCAGCTGACGCTCCCCCTCCTGCCTGGGGAGCACATCCTCGTTCGCGAGCCGCTTCGCGCGCTTCAGCTCGCCCTTATATCCCGCGGGCAGCGGCTCCGCCACCCCGCCCCCTGGCTGCATCCAGAAATAAGCGGTCCCCGCATCTCTGTCCAGCCAATAAGCCAGCGCGTCCATCATCTCCTCGCAGTTGGCAGCCACTTCCGAGGTATGCGCCCCTTCCTCGATGCGTTCTAGGACAGGATACAGTGGCGCTAGCCGGGAAGCCAGCCCTACTCCCTCGGCTGCGCTCCACTCCGCCCCGGTAAACCAACCGTATAGCAACAAAAGAACGGCATCCGCCAGCTCGCCTTTGTTTATATGCGTGCGCAGCTTATGCCCAAAATAAGCTCCATAAATCCGGTGCCGGGCATTAAACACACGCAATGTTCCCGGTCTGCGCGCGCGGCAAATACGTTCAAGCCGCATATCCTCGCATAGCGCGAAGAGCGAATTCGCCAGCTTTGGAAACCGGCTCTGCTGACAAAAAACCAAATAAGACTTTACCGCATCGGCTCCTGTGTACCAAGCACTCCCGATACCGCGCAAGTATACGTCGCTTTTCATCCCTAACGCTTTATCATTCGGAGGATAATCCCACCAAAACTGGCTGACCGTGATCCGCGCGGCGCCTTCATCATAATCTGCATGATACGCTGCTTCCACTTCCAGCTCTTTGCGTTTCGTGAACATTCGGGCTAAATCCACTAATTGCATTTGCAGCATGGCGTCGATTTTATCATCCAGCATGCTGATTTTCCCTACAAACATCCCTTTAAAATAACGTTTCCGCCGCATTGATCACGGCTGCACGTTCCCTTTCATCTTCTAATTTATCGGCAATCGCCCGCGACACAGCCCGCATTGGTGGAATATATGCCGTGAGATCGCATGCATCGAGCAGAGCTCGAATCGAACCCGCTTCATCAGGCAGCTGTCCCATCTCAATCAGCGTCAAAAGATCCGCCGACAACTGCACATATGTTCTTAATTGCTTGTCATCGCGCAATATGGATTTGCTTTTCAATAACTGGAACAGGGCTTCACCTTGCAAATAGGGAACGTCCACGGTTACAAATCTATTTTTCAAGGCTTCATTCAGAGGTACTGTCCCCATATATCCTTCGTTAATTGCAGCTACGACTCTGAAATCCGGATGGGCCGTAATCACTTCTCCGGTAAAAGGGTTCGTAATCGATCTCCGATAATCCAACACGCCGTTGATCAACGACAACGTCTCTGGTTTTGCCATATTAATTTCGTCTATGTATAAAAAATGTCCCTTGGTCATGGCTTTCATGATCGGTCCAGGGATAAAAACGATCTGCGAGCGCCCCTGCTCATCATGCGATAATGTTTTGAACCCGAGCAGCGCTTCCGCGTCAAGATCGGTCGAACAGTTCACGGCATGCATCGGTTGATGAAAAAGAGCGGACACATGCTCGGCCAGCTTCGTTTTGCCTGAGCCTGTCGGGCCTTTGAGCAGCACATTTTTCCCTAAATAAAGAGCAATGACGGTATCCGTAAGGATGTCTTCATGAGGTGCTTCAAAAGCCGCCGTTCCGACTAGTTTTAAATCTTCAGACGCGGCATTCACTTGTCTGTTCAGCTTATTTTTCTCCAGCTTTTCGCGAATTTCTTGCGGCATACTTTCTGTTAACATAGAATCTGATGTTCCTCTCCTGATTTCTTTGTTCTCTTACTATTTATCAGGAAAGGTTAGATTGTCAAGCCTGTCAAGGCAGCCACGGTTCATCGATGACCGAATGGGAGTAGAAAGCCATCGCCTCTCCGCACTTCGGACAGCTAGGTTTTGCAGGCGATTCGTTATAATGCAGCGCTAACGCATAGGAAGTTTCGCCATTAATCGCTTGAATGACATCTTTCTGCTGCACGTAATCGCACAGGCGCGAACTGCAATAAGCTCTGACCTTATATGTATTAACCATAACAGCGACTCGGCATAGGGTATTGTTTCGAAAGTAGCCCTGTTGATTGTTGAATCATTTGACTTCTCCTTTATGCTTTTTTTACATATGACAAAACCCCCAGCAGGACGCCGAGGGAGCTTTGGACCTTATAGGAACTTTCTTTAAGGCAGCATGTTTTTTTGACCCGTCGAATAGGTTGGGAAGGCATACTGGATCATCGTGTTAAATTCGTTAAGATACGTGTCCATGTGTTTATGATTTTGCTGCTGACCATCGTAATACATCATTCGATTCACAAAATGCGGGTTCGTCGAGATGAAAATATTCGCATCCGGATAAATGCGCGTCAACATATTCCGTATCGCATTAGCGCTTTCTGACGGCAAAGGCTTAGCGGATAGCCAGTCCATTTGCGATCCATGCCCTGAACCGAATAAGCCGGCTCCTTTCTCCGGGTCGTTTGTTTTGCTGAGCATTTTGATGCCATCGTCGCCGGCGCCCATCGCTTGCATGCCTCCCATATCCACAGCGACATAAATGTTGTGATCCGTTATCGCCACTGCCGTGTTTCCTAGGTGTGCCGCTTGAATGATTCCATCTGCCAAATCGCGGTTCATCGTCATATGTGTATTCGTATGTGCTTTTATGTTATCGATGGTTGACGGCCGAGTAGAGGGCAGCGGCGATTGGTTGACACTTTTAGCCCCTAGTGATGGATTCTCATTATTCCTGAGGCTGGTATCCCAAGTACCCGCATTCGGGTTCGATGAACTGGCCCCTCCATGATTGTTCGGACTTGCTGCTGTACAGCCGGCAGCCGCAGCCATGAGCACAACCGACATAGCGAGCTGAATCATTGTCTTTTTCATAAACAGGTTCCCCCTTCTTGTTGCTCTTTCTTTATTTGTTGTTCTCCTGCGCTTCTTGCGCATAAGCTATCAAAGCGACCTCATACCCCAACTCGTCCTTCATCCGGGTCTCTAAGCTGCGCAAATCTTCCAGCAACTCTTCGTGTGCGCCTAGATTAGCGAGTTGGTAAGAATCTGCTCTCATGATCTCATCCTCCTCTCTGGCAAATAGCTATTAGCGTTAATATGGACATTTATCCTCATTTTTACTAAAGAATAATAACGCAAATTGTTTGCTCAGCGACGGTTGCTGCCCATCTTATGGCGTTGAGCTTTAGCGTGACTCCAATGGGGAACTACAGGGCTCTATTTTGCCAAAATCAGCATAATGCGCTTGATTGCGGGAACTACAGTCCCTTATTTGCTCGATGCTCGGCGATTTTGGCCAAAAAAGCAAAAATAGCGTACCGTAGTTACCATTCAAACGGAAAACACCGCTTATTGCTGAAATAGAGGACCACAGTTCCCTCTAGCACTTGGGAGCACTCGGTAGAACTTGGGAGCACTTGGCAGCACTCGGCATCATCCTAAAACCTCACATTCCTCCCGCTTCCGGCTCAAACAAAAAAAGCCCGCAGCCGAAAAATCGGCATACAGGCTTTTCTCACTTATCGTCTTACTTATCGTCTCACTTCTCGTCTCACTTCTCGTCTTACTTATCGTCCCACTTATCGTCTTACTTCTCGTCTTTATTCCGTGTCTCATCCAGCTCTTCAAGCAGCTTACGAACCGCATCCGGATCCGCAGAACCGCCTTCCTTAAAAGCCCGCAGCTTATTCAATAAATCAGCCGCGATAGCTTCATCCTCCGTGAGCTGCTCTTCATGGGACGGATCAAACCAAATATAGAATCCTTCCGGCCCGTTTCGCAAGAAGGACTTACGCCAAAACTCCGGATACGCGTAGCCTTGTTCTCCGAAAATCATCCCGAGCACATCGTCGCTGTCAATCGGCAGCAGGTAATGAAACGATTCCGGTTCGCCGGTATTCGTAAAGTCGCGATGCAGGTAGGCATAATGCAGATAATGCTCGCCTGTCTCCGCATCCTTGGATACCTCATACAGATCCAGCTCCGTTTGCAGTAATTCCTTTACCGGAATTATTCGCGAGGCGATCGTTTCAGCGGAAATCTTGTGCTGCTGTGTGAATGATGCTTCCTGTTCCAGTTGAACTCACCTCTTTCCGATCTCGTTATGCTATGAATCGAGTCCGCGTGTTGATTCCGATATCGCATTGCGCAAAGAACGTTTAGGCAGCTTCCATTTATAGAAGACCGCTAACATTCTCAAAATGACGATCAGCGCAAAAAGCACGGACATTTGCCACGCACCTTGCGACCAGCCCAGACCAATCATCGCACCTGCCAGCATGCCCCACACAGCATATATTTCATCTCTGAGCACAAGCGGTTTGCGACCGGCCAGCACATCACGGACCATCCCGCCGCCGATCCCTGTTAAAACTGCAGCTACAATTACGGCGCTTAGAGGATGACCCATATTTGTTGCATAGATAGCACCTTGAATGGAAAAGGCCGCTAACCCGATGGCGTCAAAGAAAGCTTCCCACGTCTTCCACATCCGAATGAATTTGACCGGCATCAGGAATACCAATGTCATGGCAAACAAAGCAATTTGGAAATACAGACCTTGCTCCCACAATAAAACAACGGGTTTGCCGATCAGCAAGTTACGAATGACACCACCGCCGAAAGCTGTTACGAGTCCTAGCACATAAACCCCAAGAATATCATATTCCTCTTCCATCGCAACAATCGCTCCGCTCACGGCGAACGCGATGGTACCGATGATACTGAATAACTCCCAATTCACTTCCTGCAGCCCCTGTCTACTCGATGTCCCAGTTCAATTTCACTTCATTGCCGGTTTGTGAGGAACGATAAATCGCATCCAAAATTAAATTATTCGTATAGCCAGTCATAACAGAGGTTATAGGTTGTTGACCGCTTTCGATACAAGCTATGAAATGTTTCATCATGCGCACACGGGCACCTTCATCCTGCTCAGGAATCGTCAGATCCACATCCGCTTCGCGGTCAAACATTTCCGCCAGAAGCTTCCCTTTGGAGCCGCGAATGGAAGCACCGCCTTCGGAACCAAGCAGCTGCACATACGGTTGATTATCTGTTTCGATCAGTGCGGCCCAGCTTACATCAAGCGATAAGGTTGCACCATTATCCAGCTTAATTAACGCTGTAGCTAAATCTTCTACATCATATTGACCGTCCCAGTTCGGTGTTCCCCAGGAGCCGATGCCTTTTTTGCGCGGTCCGAATTCGGCGTAAGTTGCGCCATAAACCGATACAGGCTTCGGATTTCCCATCAAGTAGAGGGATAAATCCAACATATGCACGCCAAGGTCAATCAGCGGTCCGCCGCCGGATTTATCCATTTGCGTAAACCAGGTTCCCCAGCCAGGAATGCCTTTGCGTCTCAGCCAGCCTGCTTTGGCATGATAAATATGACCAAGCGCACCTTTTTCAACTTGCTGTTTGACAGCCTGCGATAGCGTCTCCCAGCGCAATTGATGGGGAATCATCAGCACCTTGCCAGCCTTGCGCTCTGCTTCTACGATTTGTCTGGCAGATGCAAGATTCAGGGCCATCGGCTTTTCGAGCAGAACATGCTTGCCTGCCTCTAACGCTTGAACGGCGATAGGTGCATGCCACTCATTGGATACGGCAATAACCACGGCATCAATGCTTGGGTCTGCAAGCAGCTTGTCCGTACTCTCATAAACCCGCTCAATGTTATGCTGCTTGGCCCTCGCCTCTGCAAGCGGCAAGTACACGTCAGTTACCGCGGCAATTTCTGCTTCAGGCACTTGCTTTAGAACTTCCATATGTACATTTCCGATATTCCCGGAACCGATAATACCGATACGAACCGGTTTTCCTGCTGTCATTTGTATACCCCCCGAAACATGTTAGATTACAATCTTTTATATTATAAATGTGCTTATGTTTCCCCGCAACCGCCAATCTGTCCCTTTTGGAGACGTTTGGGCGCGGTTCCCCGATGAATTCGAAAAGATTCTTTAAGGAACTAGCCCTCAATCGCAATTCCGCACATATAATAAGATGCTAAAACTTTCTTAATAGTTTGTCTCAAACATAACTAACATTTGAAATGTATCCTAAATATGTAGACCAGCTGGTTAGTTTTCCGGGTGGAAAACGTGAAGGAGGGCTTGACATGCAAGCAATTACGATTAAATTCAAAAACAAATCCATCCCTGTGCTTAATTTCACACATCGCAGCTCACATATGGAACTGTTGTCCAGCAAACTGAAGGAGTTTGAGCTTCATTTTGAATTTCGCAGAAAACTAAAAATGATCTCGATGATTGAGATCATTGGTGATGTCGCTATTTTCAAGTATAACGACGGCACAAAGTTGTACCTGGAAGTTTCTTAATGTGAATTCGGAAAATATTCCTTCTGTAGCTGAGTAAGCTCCTGCAGAGAGCGTCGGGCCCATGCTTCCATATCCGACAGCTTTGAGATTTGCACCAAAAGCGCTCTCTCCAGTGATTCTCTATATTCCGGAATGGCACCTGCATAAGGACGTATCGTGGAAATTGGCATTAAGGCGATCTCCTGAAACGACAATGCCCGTCTTTGATGAAAAAAAGCAACGCTGGCATCCATCGGATTATGTAAATCCCCTTGCGTCGGATGCTCTTTCACGGCCAGAATGCGGACTGCCGCTTTCATTGAATTGCCCATCTCCGCCACTTCACCATAATAAACCCCTGTTTTATACTCAGCAATGACTCGGTCTCCGATTTGAAAGCTGCTCATGATTAACATCTCCTAACTTTTATTTGCTGCTTAGCGGCAGCAGATTGCGATATAGCTCATCCACCGACTGCATGCGGCACAACAATTGTTTTTCTTTTCCTTGTTCGAAAATAACGATACATGGCACACTTGTAATTTGCCAGTCCCGGCTAATTTGCGGGAGAAAATTAATATTGCTTTTATAAAGCGGCAAATTGGGCTGCATAGTCATGATGACATCAAGCATTCGCTCCGTCACTTTGCATGTTCCACAGAATGGTGTAAATAAAAATACCGCAAAGGGCGTTTCCTGATTGTCTACGCGCTCTAACAATTCTCGCTGGGACAGCTCTTTCATTCTAACTCCCTCTTTCATCTAACCATGCCAAACTGTCGGCCGCATAGCCAATGAGATGCGGGAAATCGTCCAAATGGCTTTCATCAATTTTTCGACCGAAGGATAGTGTAATTTGATTGTGATAAGCGATCGGTTGTATGCCGTATGAGTAGGAAAGAAGCTGAGTGATTAAGGGACGATGCTCCCAAATCAAGCTTAGCTGCTCCTCGATATGCTTGCATTCAACTTCCGGATGCTTAACCTTCGTGAAAAGCTTTATGGTGAGCGTACAGCCTGGTTTGGCTGTAGGATTTTCTAAAATTTCAGCGGCCAAATCGCTTAAATGAACATGCAGGTTGATTTCAGCTTTGCTCGGTTTATCGATTTTTCTGGCAAATTCAATCGCATACGTTCGCGACATCGAGGATAGATCCACTAGATCTTCCCGGCGTGTAATTAAAATTTTGCCATCCAAATCCAGATCGTAGACGGCTCCTTCAAGGACCACCTTGATGTTGTCGTAAATTGTTGGGTCAAACATCGCATACACCTTCTTTCATCTTTTGTTTGATTCGATTATACTAAAAGCATATCACGTAAAGAAGGTGTTTCGATGTCAGACAAGCCTCAAGATCAACAGGCTGAACCACAAGGTCAGAAAAAAGTCTCTCTAGCCGACGCGATTAAGCAAAAGCTAGCCCAGAAGAAAGCGGATCAAGCCGCAGCACGCGCTAATCCAAAGCAAGCGGGCAATACAAACCAAAGTGCAAAAAGCCAAATGACTAAAAAAGTCAACAATCAACGTCGCCGTACCGGCGGCAGCTAGTACGATGTAGGTAAAAGCGCCCTGAGAGTCAACCATCAGGGCGCTTTTCATTTTGTCTTAGGCGTATTGGATTTCGCGTTGTTTTTTCACGTCATCGCTTTCCAGGTATTCATCATACGTAAGCATTTTGTCGATGAGACCTTTCGGCGTGATTTCCATAACGCGGTTTGCGATCGTTTGAATAAACTGATGGTCATGGGAAACGAACAGCATCGTGCCGTCGAAATCAACGAGACCGTTATTCAGCGCTGTGATGGACTCCAAATCCAAGTGGTTCGTAGGCTCATCAAGAATGAGAACGTTAGCGCCGCTGAGCATCATTTTGGAGAACATGCAGCGTACTTTTTCTCCCCCGGAAAGAACATTCGCTTTCTTCAAAGCTTCTTCGCCAGAGAACAACATGCGTCCCAAGAAACCGCGGAGGAAGGATTCATCCGGATCTTTGGAATACTGACGCAGCCAATCCACCAAATTCAACTCGGAATTAAAGTAATCTTGGCTGTCTTTCGGGAAATACGCTTGCGAAGTCGTTACACCCCATGTGAATGTACCTTCATCCGCTTCCATTTCACCCATCAGGATTTTGAACAGCGTCGTTTTGGCAATGCCGTCCGGACCCACGAACGCGACTTTATCCCCTTTGTTCAGGGTGAACGTCACATTATTCAATACTTTAACGCCATCGATCGTTTTGGAAATACCCTCAACAGCTAGCAGTTGTTTACCCGCTTCACGCTCACCTTTAAAGTGAATGAACGGATATTTGCGGCTGGATGGACGAATATCTTCAAGAGTAAGCTTCTCAAGCTGCTTCTTACGGGAAGTAGCTTGCTTGGATTTGGACGCGTTCGCGCTGAAACGAGCGATAAAGGCTTCCAACTCTTTACGTTTTTCTTCCGTTTTCTTGTTAGCGTCTCTAGCCAGACGAAGAGCCAATTGACTGGACTCATACCAGAAGTCGTAGTTGCCGACGTACATTTGGATTTTGCCAAAGTCGATATCCGCAATGTGCGTACAAACTTGGTTCAGGAAGTGACGATCATGGGATACGACGATAACGGTGCCTTCGAAACGGGCAAGGAAGTTTTCCAGCCAACGAATCGACTCTAAGTTCAAATGGTTGGTAGGCTCATCGAGCAGCAAAATATTCGGATTGCCGAACAATGCTTGCGCCAAGAGAACACGTACTTTCTCGTTGCCGTCGAGGTCTTTCATCTTCGTGTCATGAAGGGAAGTCGGAATGCCTAAGCCGATCAAAAGCTCAGCCGCATCGGATTCCGCCTGCCAGCCGTCCAGATCCTGGAACTCGCCTTCAAGTTCAGCGGCTCTCATGCCGTCTTCTTCGGAGAAATCCGCTTTAGCGTAAAGCGCATCTTTCTCCTCCATAATTTTGAATAAACGTGAATGGCCCATCACGACGGTTTTCAAAACTTCGATTTCGTCAAACTCGTAATGGTTTTGTTTCAGAACGGCCATTCTTTCGCCAGGAGTGATCGACACTTCACCTGTGTTTGGCTCAATTTCGCCGGAAAGAATTTTTAGAAATGTGGATTTCCCCGCACCGTTCGCGCCGATAAGCCCGTAACAGTTGCCCGGAGTAAATTTGATATTGGCGTCTTCGAAAAGGGCTCTTTTGCCGTAACGAAGCGTCACGTTGTTAACATTAATCATGTGGAATACATACCTGCCTTTATTATAGTTTCTTCTATCATAACTTATTTCGCTCTATTTCTTCTACCAACTCGGATAAATAAGTCCATCTTTCCATCGCTGCTTCCAAATCGGCCGTCGTTTGCTGTTCCTGCTCATACAGATCGCGAACACGATCAAAATCGCTGCCGGCAGCCTCAATTTGCTGCTTTAAGCTCGCCGCTTTGTCTTCCAATGCAGCAATCGTGCCCTCAATTTCGTCCCATTCCTTTTGTTCCTTGAACGTTAGTTTTTTGGGACGGTTTGTGCCTGCTGAACCGCTTGGTGCTGCGGAATTGGCTGGAGCTGCTTTGACTGCGCTAGAATTGCCGCCAGCTTGCCGCATTAATTCTTTGCGTGCCTGTTCCGCCTCTTCTTGCTCCTGCTTCTCTTCCAAATAGTCGGAGTAGTTGCCGATGTAAGGCTCTATCCGCCCTTTGCCATCGAAAGCAAACAGATGCGTCACGGTTCGATCCAAAAAGTAACGATCGTGAGAAACGGTTATGACAGCCCCTGGAAAATGATCCAAATAATCTTCCAGTATCGTCAACGTTTGGATGTCCAAATCGTTCGTAGGCTCATCGAGGAGCAGCACATTCGGCTCTCCCATTAGGGTACGAAGCAAATACAATCTGCGCCGCTCGCCGCCGGAGAGCTTCCCGATAGGCGACCACTGCAGTGTCGGGGAGAACAGAAACCGCTCAAGCATCTGCGAAGCGGAAATGGTTTCGCCATCGGAAGTGCGGATCAATTCGGCCGCTTCCTTGATGTACTCAATGACGCGCATCTTTTCATCCATCTCGACATTTTCTTGCGTGTAGTAGGCCAGCTTCACGGTTTGGCCGGTCTCGATCGTCCCGCTGTCGGGCTGAATGCGCCCGGCGAGCATGTTCAGCAGCGTCGATTTGCCGCTGCCGTTAGGACCGATGATGCCGAGGCGGTCCTTCGGCATCACGATATAGCTGAAGCCGCTCAGCAGCGTCTTCCCGCCCGGGAACGCCTTGGTGACGCCTTCCAGCTCCATCACCTTCTTGCCAAGGCGGCTGCCCGCCAGCGCCATGTCAAGCTTCTCTCCGGGACCGTCCACCTTGTGGTCCCGCAGTTCCTCGGCGCGCTGCACGCGCGCCTTCTGCTTCGTCGTCCGCGCCTTCGCGCCGCGGCGGAGCCAAGCCAACTCGCGGCGCATCAGATTTTGCCGCTTATCTTCGCTGGCGGCTTCGGATTCCATCCGCTCCGCCTTTTTCTCGAGGAACGCCTCGTAGTTGCCCTCGTAGCTGTAAATCTTTCCCCGGTCCAGTTCCAGCATGCGGTTCGTCACCCGCTCCAGGAAGTACCGGTCATGGGTCACAAGCAGCAACGCGCCGCGCCATTTGCCGAGGAATTCCTCGAGCCAAATCGCGGTCTCGTTGTCGATATGGTTCGTCGGCTCATCGAGGATGAGCAGATCGGCAGGCTGGATCAGAACGCGCGCCATGGCGACGCGTTTGCGCTGCCCGCCGGACAGCAGGCCGACGGGTTTGTCGAACTCGCTGATGCCGAGCTTCATCAGGACGGTTTTGGCCAAGGTGCTGGCTTCCCAGGCACCTTGCTCATCCATGCGCGACTGGGCTGTGAACAGCCGCGCTTGCTTCTTCTCGCTGGCGGGATCGAGCTCCAGCTCAGCCAGGGCCAGCTCATAGTCGCGCAGCGTCTTCATGAGCGGGGAGTCGCCGTGGAATACTTGCTCAAGCACCGTGGAGTTCGGATCGAACTCCGGGTTCTGCGGCAAGTATTCCACCCGGAAATGGTTCGCGTGTACAAGTTTGCCGCGATCCGCCGTTTCCAGCCCCGCCAGCAGCTTCAGCAGCGTGGATTTGCCTGTGCCGTTCACGCCAATAAGACCGATGCGCTGCTTCTCGTTCACCGTGAACGAGATGTCGTCGAACAAGATTTTGTCGCCAAAGGTTTTGGTAATATTGACTGCGCTCAAAATATTCATGCTTCAACAGGCTCCATGATATAGACTGAGAGAAGTGCTGCGGTGTTAACTACAGCATCCATATGCGTTCGTTCCATGCTGTGTGACGCATGAACGCCGGGACCGATCAGCGCGGCGCGAATATCGCGTCCGCCTCTGAGAGCGGCAGAGGCGTCCGAGCCGTATCTTGGATATATATCGACGGCATAGCCAATTTCCAGCTTCTCGGCAAGCTCGATCATTTTAGAAGTCATATGATAATCATACGGACCGGACGAATCCTTGGCACATATGGAGACATCTCGTTCGCTTCCGCTCAAATCGTCGCCAAGCGCGCCCATATCCACGGCAATAAAATCGGTAATATCTTCCGGAATAAAAGAGGAACCGTGTCCAACCTCTTCATAATTGGAGAAAAACAATTTGATCGTAAAGACAGGCTGGATGCTCTCGTCTTTCATAAGCTTCAGCAGACCGAACAAGGAAGCAACACTCGCTTTGTCATCCAAGTGACGCGACTTCACGAAGCCGTTCTCCTTCACATGCACCCGGGGGTCGAACGAAATGTAGTCGCCAACCCGGATCCCCAGCTCTTGAACGTCTTTTTTGGATTTTACCAGCTCGTCGATGCGCACTTCCATGTTCGCTTCATCGCGCTTGAACTCTCTGGCATCTTCATAGACATGAACGGAAGGTCGCGAAGTCAGAATCGTTCCATCATAAACGCGTTCGTCACGCGTATGAATTTGAACGTATTCATTCTCGATGGCCCCCATCATAAAACCGCCTAATGAAGTGATTTTAAGCGTGCCGTTGTCTTTAATCGAACGAACCATCGCCCCAAGGGTATCCACATGAGCGGAAATGCCAATCACTCGGTCATTGCGCACACCCGGAACCGTCACCACACCGCAGCCCTTATTCGTATATGTAAGCTCATAACCCAGCTTATTCACTTCTTGCTCAACCTTTTTCATAATGTGATGCGTAAATCCTGTCGGGCTAGGTGTCCGCAGCAGCATCTCAAGCACTTCCGTCATATAAGCTTTATCTAGTTTCGAATTCACTTGGGATTCCTCCCTTTTCTATAAATTAATAGGATTCCTATAAACACACAAAAACAGTGCAGCCTAGGAATTTTAGCTGCGCAAGCGGCAACAACCGCTATGCTAACCCCTTCTAAGGATACTACACTGTTCCTTTGTGTTTTTCAAACGCAATTAGCTTACAAAATCAACGCAAATGGAAGTGCCGTCAAGAACTGTCTTCATATGAGCTTTTACTTCTTCATGAATGGGATGCGTGTCATATGCTTTCAGATCCTCTACAGAATCAAATTTTGTAATCAACGCAATGTCGTACGAACGTTCCAAATGCAGAATGTCTGTCCCTACTTCAATATGGCGCAGAACCGGAATTTTACCTTCCATGTTCGTAAGTACGGCTTTGGTTACTTCTACGGCTTCAGGACTACGATCTTTGAGCTTAAAAAACACAATGTGAGTTAACATTGGACATTTCCCCCTAATTGGTTACTTTGGCTTTGGCAGACCATTCTTCTACGTTCCAAACTCTAGTTACCCAGCCTTCATAAAATTCCGGCTCGTGGCAAACAAGCAAAACCGTTCCTTTATAAGCGATCAAAGCTCTCTGCAGCTCTTCTTTGGCCACAACGTCCAAATGGTTCGTAGGCTCGTCGAACAACAGCCAGTTGCTTTCTCTCATGAGCAGCTTGCAAAGCCTCACTTTGGCCTGTTCTCCCCCGCTGAGCATGCTCATGGCGCGGGTTATGTGCTCGTTTTTCAAGCCGCACCGCGCGAGCGCACCTCTGACTTCGTTTTGATTCATGGAAGAAAACTCGTTCCAAACATCGTCGATCGGCGTCATATTCGGGGCTTTGACCTCTTGCTCAAAGTAGGCAGGGCTTAAATAATCGCCTTGATACGTTGAGCCGCTAAATGGCTCAATTCTGCCAAGAATCGTCTTGAGCAGCGTAGATTTCCCTACCCCGTTGCAGCCGACGATGGCAATTTTCTCGCCGCGTTCAATCGTCACATTCATCTTCGGCAAAAGCGGACGATCATACCCGATCTCCAGATCTTTCGCCTCAAAGACGATTCTTCCACTCGTGCGGGACTCCTTGAATACGAACGTTGGCTTCATCGCCGTTTCCGGACGTTCGATTCGCTCAACCTTCTCAAGCTGCTTCTGACGGCTTTTGGCCCGAGTAGAAGTTGAAGCCCGTGCTTTATTGCGTGCAATAAAGTCTTCTTGTTTCTTAATATACTCCTGCTGCTTTTCGTAAGCGTCAATATGCTGTGATTTGTTCATTTCGGCCATATCAAGAAATTTCTCATAGTTCGCCGTATAACGGGTCAACTTTGTAAACTCCAAATGGTAGATCACATTAACGACTTCATTCATGAATTCCGTATCATGGGATATCAGCATGAACGCAAACGGGTAATCTTTGAGATACATTTTCAACCATTCAATATGTTCCACGTCCAAATAGTTCGTAGGCTCGTCCAAGAGCAGCACAGTGGGCTTCTCCAAGAGTAGCTTCGCCAGCAGAACTTTGGTCCGCTGTCCCCCGCTAAGCGACGTCACGTCACGATCCAAACCGATTACGTTAAGACCAAGTCCGTTAGCCATCTCTTCGATTTTCACGTCCAGCATATAGAAACCGCCGATGTCCAAACGTTCCTGAATTTCGCCCATCTGCTCAAGAAGCACTTCAAGTTCTTCCGGGGTGGCATCCGCCATCTTATCGGTAATTGCCATCATGTTTTTCTCTTCTTCAAAAAGAGGAAGAAACGCATCGCGCAAAATATCGCGAATCGTTTTGCCAGGCGTAAGCACTGAATGTTGATCCAAATATCCGTAATGAACTCTCGGCGTCCACTCAACTTTGCCTGTATCTTTCAAAAGTTTGCCGGTCAATATATTCATTAGCGTGGATTTCCCCACACCGTTCGCTCCAACAATACCTACGCGCTCGCCGGCCAGCAAACGGAAGGATACATTTTTAAATAATGTACGATCTCCAAAGCTGTGGCTTAAATCTTCTATCGTCAAAAGACTCATTTGAAAAATCTGAACTCCTGTCTGTTTAAAAAATCGCACCTATTCGTGACTTCTTATTATACCACTGCTAGAGCTAGACAGGAAATAGTTAAATTTTCAACATCGAAATATCATCTCTTGGCGTACAATCCTGATCACATCTCCGTCTTTTAACAAATAAGATTGGTACGTAACAAGCTCCTCACCGTTAAGACAGGTCCCATTTGTGGAGCCCGCATCCTTCAGTTCATAACCCTGTTCACTCTTGATAATTTCAGCATGTACTCTGGAAACGCCCGCTTCTTCCAAAACATAATCTACCTTTAAATGCCCGTCTCCCCTGCCAATTGTAAAATGGTCGCTATCGATTGCTGCTATTTTTGGAGAACCCTGAATTTGTATTTCAAGTCTAGGCCCTTGTATATGGTTCCTTAGGTTTCCAAGAATAACGGTAGCATTGTGTCCTTTGTTTGGAAGTAATGTTGTATGCAAATGCAAATTTTGATAGTGAGTTTGAATATCTCCCGGCTCATTTTCAAGTTCAGAAATCGCTTGATTTTTTTCAATCGATGCTTGCCGCTTGTCTTCTTCACGCTTGTATCGCGGAATCCCCAGAAATTTTGCAACAAACCATATGTCTGCGAGCAAAATGGTCATTCCTGCTGTTAGGTGCAGCGTACTTGCCGAAGGAAAAGAAAAATAGTGCCGCCATAAAAACGCTGCTATCACACATGCACCCGCAAGTACAAACATTTGCAATCTTTGCTGAAGCGGAGTGAAAGATATCATTCGACCAGCGTCTGAACCAGTGCTGTCCATCGTCGGTTTACTTCCCACCAAGGTCTCACCGGGTGGAATGCTTATTTTTACGGGCTTGTCCAGCGTATTTTGCTGCCATAATGGCTTTGGCAATTCCTCTCGCATCGTCGGCTTCTTCTCATCCATCAGATTACGCAGGCATCCTTTAAAATCCTTCAAACTTTGCTGACGGAGCATTACATCTAACCACGATTCCGATTCTCCCTTCTCATCTGCATCGATTTTCAAGGCAATCTGACCCGCTAAGCTATGTAAAGAAGTCATAACATCCCCGCCAGCGCTGCATGATTCCATCGGCACATACGTTAAAAAAACATCAGACCAGTCACTTCCAATAAAGATGAAATTTTCTCTCAAAACGAATCCCGTTTCCAACAGCATATAATTTTTGCTATCTTCCAAAGCGCAAACAATGGCATACAGAAGTTTGGCAAAATCCCATCTCGAAAAGCTTTCAATCTTCAATACTTGGACAAGCATTCGTTTGGCCGCTAATCGATACAGCAAACTGATTCGAAGATCCACCTCCTGGATTTCCAGCGGCAGCAGCTTGGGGATGGTGTTCGCTTCAAGCATCTTGACTTGTAAAGTTGAGAGATCTTCTGCCTTCAGTCCGTCCGCGTCGTCTTTGCACAGCCTCATGTAATGGCCATGACGGTATACAAATTCATAGCGCAGTCCGAATACTTCATCCGTCACGGATTCACCTCTTCTCATAAAAGTGAGTCATACCAGATCAAGGCGGCGCCCGGCACAACCGCATACATAAACGGAAACTTCATATTCGTTTGACGCTTCATTCCCATTACGCTGCTCACATCCTGTAAGATCACAATCGAAAAAAGCCACTTCACCAGCTTCTGTCCCGTAACCGCCACTCGTTTGCGCAATATCAGCAAAATAAGTCCGATGATCCCTGCAATAAGTATGGAATACAGCATTAATTGAATCACAAAACTCAAACCCATCATCGCGCCAACAGCTGTAAAAAGCTTAACATCCCCTGCTCCAAGCGCACCGATGAGATAGAGTAGGATAAGCGTAACGAATGCACCACCTGCTCCCGCCAGCGCAAAAATAAGCCCACTCCAGCCGTCTTCATACGCATTGAACGCCAGCCCTGCCAAAGTACCGCAAAAGGTTAACCGGTTGGGGATTATGGCGCTGCGCGCATCTGTCACAAAAGCAATTAAAATAAGGATCAAAAAAATATATTGAATCTAAAATCCCCCCTCATCGTGAAATTGCGGTTATGCGCCTACCCAAGCTCGTTCAAATGCCCTCTTTTTTAAAATGATCGTTTGATTCAGAAATGGAAGCGGAAGCTTGTAGGAGATTTGCGCTTCAATGCCCAAAAAAGCATCACCCCCGGTTTCCAAACTCGGGAGCGTTATCGAAGTTACCTTGAAATTATTTTTTGTAATCGTTGAAGAATCGCAAAATGCATAAACGATCGGTGTGAACGCTCCAAGCAGACGGGGGTGAACATGCTGCTCATACACATCATTCATCCCGTTAGTCACCAGATCTTCACTTAGCTCCCGCTTCTCTTTTTCCCACTTGATTAATTCCAGCAGCGGTTCGGGAATATACGCAGCATACTCCTCTGATAAGTTTTCTGCATGCACTGCTTGATCTCTGACCGATTGAACGCGGTCGATGACACCGTTCATTATTTGTGCCGGACGACTTTGATCAAATTTCGCTTTCGCTTCTTGCACGAGAAGTCTGACAGGGTATAATTGGCCTGCAATGGATTTCGTCGCTTCCGTCACACCCGCTTGTAAAGCCATCTCTAGACATGCAATTTGAATGCAGATGACAAGACCGACAACAAAGGCAAGAAAAAAAGGCAGCACCATTGCTGCTTCGAGCACAATGCCACCTCGTTGCTCACGATAAAACTTTTGAAGCATGCAGCCCCTCCTGTAGTTAATACGCGATGGCAGCCGTACTCGTAAACTGGCATCGATTGCCTGTCACTTTGCAGCCCAGCAGCCCGCTTCCATCAAACAGCTTCATCATTTGCGGAATGAACCACAGCTTAACGTCACTGGAAGCATTCCCTTGTATATAGGTCGCTGCTTTCATCAAATCCTTTCCGGTTTCCAGCTCAATTAGCGCCTGCATTCTAGCCATAAGCTTAGTGTTTTCACTGTGCATGAGCATGAATATTCGCAAATAATCCTTGTACGTCAAACTGAGAGCTGAGATTGTAATTTTCTCGGATAACTCTACCGATTCACCTTTCACAAGCTTCGTCATATCTTGAAAAGCAATCAAAGCTCCCTCCGCTGCAGCAGCCAACAGTACCAACAAGGGGGAACCTAGATGCAGGAGCTCCTTTTTGGGGTCGAGCAGCGCTTCAAGTGTGCGGATTGCCAGACGAAAAGCGAACATTTCTGCATAGGCAGACGAAATATTGGCTGCACAGGAAGAAAATCCGTATAGCAAATATTCAACCTCTTGATTCGCTAAAGCGTGAGTGCTCGGATCTATTCTTTCATTTGAAGTTTTTGCTTTTCCCGCTCCATCCATTTTTAATTCAAAGGTACGGTAATTAAACTTGGTCAAAGCAAATTCATTGACATAAAGTTCATTGCGCATAGATTCCGCCCTGTTATTAAAAACCTCAAGCATGTCCATCGCCTTCAAGCTTACTGGCTCCGATTTCTCCAGATCATACGCAATCTCGCTGCCAATCGTGGTCTCTTGCGCATTCGCTGCCCTGTATTTCTGATAGTATCCCTTTGTCCCGGATCCTTGAAGCCGGTCATAAAGTTCCCCATCTCCGTTCTGGCCATTCACTACTTTGCAACCGCCAATTGATTGCTTTGCTTGATCCAGAACCGTTTGAATCTTATTTCTTTGCTCATTCTTATTAGAAGCAATGGCGCTGTTTCTATCCATTCTTGTTCGTTCCAAAATGGTTTGTTTTCCATAAAATTCGTTGGACTCCGACCAATAGGCATCATTTGCCGAATTAACTTTGTTTGTATTTTCCATCGTGTACAATTGAACAGAAGCAATTATGTCTTGAAAGGCTGCAAATAAAGCGGAAATACTGGCCACAGCCGTTTGATAGGTATAAAAGTAATCGTCCCCCATGACAGAAATATGCTGAAAGACCTCATTCACACCGTCTGCTCCATTACCTTGGCTGCCGTTCGGTGCTTCATTTAACTTCGTTCGTATTTCTTCGTTTCGCTGCTTGGCCGTCCGTAAGGCAGGCTCAATTGACTGCTGCAACCGGCCGATTTCCTTAGCATTTGCCAAAACCTCCAGCTTTGTTGCCCCAAGGAGCGCAGCGTATTTGATAATCAATTGCAGCAGATTTTGGAGTTCATTTAATTTCTGCGACAGCGCCTGCACATGCTCACCCACTACTTGTTGAGATTTCATTATGGATTGCAATTGACTTTCCACCTGAGCGATTTCGTTACGTACTTCTTCCACCGTATGAATGCCAATTTTGGACGCTAGATCGTCTAATTCTGATATTCGCGATTGAAAATAGGTATGATACAAGGTCGTTTTGCCATGCAGCTCTTCACTGCTCTGCCATGCTTCATCGAGCGCTTTTTCTCTTTGATCGATGAGCTTCTCAATCCCAGCCGCATCCTTGGAAAACTGGCTTCCAAGCTGGAATGGAGCTTTCGTCCCTGTTTCGCGAAATTTATCCGTGATCTCGAGCGTAAACTCGATAGGCGCCTTGATTTTCATATCCTCCAGCACTTGGCGCTCAAAAATGGCATGGCTGGCTAATGCGTAAACCGGCGTAACTCTTCCCCCTTGTGCTGAAGGCTTTGTATCCACATAATGAAAATCGCCGGACTGTATTTGACCAGACAAATTATTTGCAAAAACAGTACGAAACATATCCTCTGACTTCTCTTGCGGAATGTCAAGTCCATACAGTCCCATTGCCTGAAGCTCTGAATCAAATGAGGACATCACCGAGCGTACAGCAGCTCTGACCGCTGACTCGGTCTCCTTTTCCGCCACTTTCACTCTGGCAAAATCAATAAGCACCGCCTGGAACAAAAAAATCGGCACGATGATCATAATCAAGTAGACAGAAACGGCTCCTCTCTCTGAACGAATGAATATCCTCAAAAACTTCCCCCATTCTAATTGTGGATGACAACTACGATTCCCTTACGTTCCAGCTCTTTGCGAAGACTGGCGGAGGGCACGTTTTTCTCGTTGGTATTTTTCTTGAAAAAATGCCATACGACCCCTTTCACTTGTGTGCCCTCATTTAAAAGCTCAATATCCTTTGGCATTTGCTCCGTACGAAGCTGAGACTCCGTCAAACTGTAAAAGGCTTGATGAGAAATGCCGCGAGCATCCAATGCATCTATCGTTCTGCTTTTTCCCGACTCCGTTGTCAAAACGACTTCAGAACCGCCAACTAGCGATCGCAAATAAGCTGCGGCCTGGCGTTCCGATTTTATCGTAATGCTTGGTCCTGCCAGATTACTGTTAGCCGGTTCTACAAGTGCTTCCCTTGCTTTTTGCGGTGAAATCCGGTCCTTGATCGCTTTAAAATAAGTCCGAGTAATATCCGTTATTCGAATAAGCTCTACCGGCTCTACAATATGTGAGACCGCTCTCCCTCCTGTCTGATTGGCATTAAACCACCTGCTCATGATCGGAGACAGATGAAAAGCTTTCTGCAGCCTCACCTCTACTTGTTGGTCTAGCAGATAATTAGAGAACTTAGCTGAGCCCGTCACTCCCTGCGGCAGCAGAGGTGAGATTTTAGCTAATTTTCTCTCAACGAGCCCCTTGGCATCTTCGGATGGAAGCACAATTTCCGTTGCCGCCTTCGCTATCAATCGCCCGAATAAATCGGAAACGTTATTTTGCGCAAGACGGAAGTAAAGGCCGTCATTTTCTGCAGGATGATAATTTCCCGTCATCAAATCTTTATGGCTGTTATCCCATGAAAAAGCCAGTCGTTCCGCCGCTGTTCTTGCGATCTGTTGAAGATATACGTTTTGATAAGCATACAAACCAACGAAGAGAAGTGTTATAGTACAAAATAAAACGAGAGGAAATACAAGCGAAGCTTCAATCGTAAAGCTTCCCTGCTCGCTGCTTTTAAAACACGACCTGCAGCTATGGCGCACAGCTTGTCGTCGGACTGGGGGCGCAAGGTGCAACTGAGCTGTTGTTTTTCAGATCGGAATTGGCATCCCCAATCAGTTTCTGAAACCAAGAAACGATCCACTTCCTGAAAATGATCGCAATCGCAACAAGCACAGCGACGATCAATAAAATTTCTAAAGTCCCGAGTCCATCCTCCTCTTTCCAAAATGACTTTAACCCTTCTAGCATGTTTCTCATCTCTTCTAACCTCCGTATATTATTTCATCATTAGCATCGCTGGGGCAGCGACAATAACCATCACTACAACAAAAATAAGAACCATGGGGAATACAAGCTTAGATGATGCTTCCTCTCCCAGCGTTCGTGCAACCGTTTTTCTGCGCTGCCATAACTCTAAAGAAAGCGAATGAAGAGCCGTTACGAAGTCGTTTCCTCCTCTCTTATAGTTCAGCAAGATGGCTGAAGTAAACAAAGATACTTCATGAAGTGCGCAGCGTTTTCCAAAGTCTTCCATCACTTTTGAAAATGAAACGTTCATCTCCAGTTCATGCACCGCTTGAGAAAGCTCCTTATACAGCGGCGATTGCGCTTTATGAGGACGAGCCTCAACGCAGCGAATCCACGCTCGATTGACGGTTTCGCCCGCATTAACAAGCAGCACGATTGTACTCAAAACCTCTGGCAATTCCATGATCATGAGGAGTTGTTTCTTCCTGATTTTCACCTCCAAATCACGCACCATCAGCAAGGGAATAATGACAGTAACAAGCAGGCCAAAGGCCAAAACCGATCCATCTCCGCTTGCAACAACCGAAAGCAGAGTCACGATAACTAGAGAAAGCGTGCTCATAGAAATTAGTTCCGCATAAAAATATTTACACCCATAAGCAGATAAGCCTCTACCATAAATTTTAAGCAGGTTATGGTGGATTTTAGATGTGAAATCGGGCATTTTTTCCATCAGACCAAGCTGATCAACAAGCAAATAACTGTAGGGAAGCAATACTTTCATACGGAAAGGATACGGATATTCACGCATAAAATCTGCATGCCGTCTGCGCCCCCAAAACAGCAAAATAAGTACTGCAGCTAATTCAAGCAACAACATCATTGCAATCCACATCTTACACCTTGATATTCATGATTTTTTGAGTGAGGGCAAAGCAGACGCATAACATGAATAAACAACCGCTCATGATAACAACACCGACACCCGAATATAATGGCTGCATATACTCCGGTGATGAAAAAGCAAGTACGGCGACAATCACGATAGGAGCAAACAACAGCACCCTTGACTCAAACCGTTTCTGAGCAACCATGACGTTAATATCCTGCGCAATTTCAAGCTTTTCTCCAATAACAGAGGCAGTTCGCTTCATAACCTCCACCAGATTTCCGCCCGTGCGTTTACACGTAAGGAAGACGTCTGTAAAACTGACTACATCCTCTAAATGACTTCGATCCGCAAAGTTCTTTAATGCCGCTTCAATGGGCTCTCCGTTCTCAACCTTGCGGCAAATGATACTAAATTCAATCACAATTAGACAGGCTGGATCTGGATACAGCAGCTTTAGGTCTTCCAAGGCTTCTTGAAAAGCAGTTTCAATCGACTTTCCAACGGTCATGGAGGAGGAAAGACAGCTTAACGCTTGTTTGAATTGAACATATAGTTTGTTTTTGCGCATTTGTATTAACTGCTGTTTGCGAATGCGGGGAAAAACCAATCCAACCGCCGAAAATAGTGCAGCGAAAATGAATGTTTTATAGAAAATGTACCCTACGAGGAATGCAGGCAAGGCGAGCATAAGAATCGCACTTACTCTTTGCCGTGGTGTCAGATGATACTGATGATAATCGATTAATGTGTGGATGGATTGAGGCGATGGAGCTTTCGAGATTTTGACCTTATTAGTCGAGGTTTTACTATTTTTGCGGCGATCCAGGTACATCAAAACAAACCAACTCAGCGTACCCGTAAGAAGAAGTAACAGAATCAACGTCATCCAGTTCCACACTCCCCCTCCCCTTTAGAAAACCACTCAGGCAGCTTCGTGCCAGCCATTCGTATTTTGTGCCTATTGCGCAGTTCGCTGCCTGTATAAACGAGATCCCCATGTACTGTATCCCCTGACATATCCCCTCTTTCCTCAAATAAAAACAGCGGGTTGAGCTGCACCTCACCATCCTTCAAACCGATGACTTCATGAATTTCTGTCACTTTCCGGCTGCGATCGCGAATTCGGCTAATATGAATCATCACGTCAAGGGCTGAAGCGATTTGTTTACGAATCACCTCGATCGGCAGAGGAGCGCCGCTGAGCACCATAGTTTCCAACCTGCTAAGCATATCAACGGAAGAATTGCCGTGGCCAGTGCTTAGGGATCCATCGTGCCCCGTATTCATTGCAGCTAGCATATCTAAAGCTTCAGCTCCCCGCACTTCCCCAACGATAATCCGGTTCGGACGCATCCGAAGCGAGGCGCGAATGAGGTCCCTAATCGTGATTTCCCCTCGTCCCTCGGTATTGGCGTTCCTCGTTTCCATTCTGACCAAATTTGGATGCGTCCGTATTTGCAGCTCTGCCGAATCTTCAATAGTAATAATGCGTTCATGCGAAGGAATCCAAGCACTAAGCGCATTCAGAAACGTTGTTTTCCCAGAACCTGTTCCTCCTCCAATAAAGATGTTATACCCGGACTCAACCAACACTTGCAGCAATTCCGCAGCCTTCACAGAGATGCTTCCCATTCGGATTAGGTCATCCATAAGCAGCGGCTCTTCGGGGAATTTACGAATAGTTAAGGTAGGTCCGCTCAGTGAGGCAGGCGGAAGTACGATGTTAACCCTCGAGCCATCCTGCAGACGCGCATCGACGATCGGAGTTGATTGATTGACAATCCTGTTTACTTTGGAAACAATCGTCTGAATAAGATCCTCCAGTTTTTCCTCGCTCTCCAAAGGGTATGGGTACCGCTCGACAGTTCCCTTGCGTTCGAAAAATATATGCTCATGCCCATTCACCATAATCTCCGTAACAGAAGGATCATCGATAAGCGGCTGCAAAAGGTCCAGTCCCCGGAATGAATCGAAGATACGTTTGACCGAAGCGTGTATTTCGTCCGACGTCCAATTATGCTCAGTTGCAGCATGAAAAATGGCTTCTTCGATAAGCACCTTTAATCTGGCATCGCTGACCGTGCTGGAAAGATCAAGCTTTTCCTTAATTTGCTGCTTCAATTCCTTGAATTGACTCATCTCCATCAAGCGACGGCCCCTTCTGCTCCGGATATAGAAATCCGGTTACCGTTTAAAAGAGTTGTGAACATGTGAAAGGTTTGTTCCGAGAATAACCCGGATTCCCATATCTGCTGTGGAGTCCTAATGATTTTCCACTCGGGGATGTACGGGAGCTTAAAGGAGATTTCATGACCAAGGCCTGAGAAGTCATTGGTCTGCATGCCTGTATACTTATTCAATACAAAATGAACATTCTGAACGAAGCCCATCTGCTTATAGAGCGCCATCGTTTTATATGCATCATTCAAATCATCCCTTACGAGCCAAATAATGTGGTTGCTGAGCTCCAACCCTTTTATAATTCGCGGATGCACGGACGCCTCAAGATCTAAAATAATGTAGTCATACTCATTCAATGAGATCAGCGCATTAATCAGAACTCGAATCTGTTCTCCGTTTATTTCTTGCATTTCCCTGATCTGATCATTGGGAGACAGGTAGTCAAATCGCAAATGCGGATCGTGGGATTTGAGCAGTTGCAGCTTGGGCCCGAGCACATCTGGCGAGCTTTTCAAATAGTAAATCAGCTTGGAAAATTGCCCTGTTTCACCTTGCAGCCAAAGCGAGGTTGAACTCACCGTTTCCAAACTTAAATAGAAAACCCGCTCGCCACGAAAAGAAAGCTGTTTGGCCAGATGGATAGACGTCATCGTCTTACCGCTATTTCCACTGGCACTGTAAACGGAGAGGACACACGCCTCTGTCGTTCCGTGGTTCTTCACTTCACTTGTCTTTTCGGTATAAAAAGCTTGCACCCGCGTAAGCAAATGATGCAACGCTTGAAACCGGTATAAGAACGGAATTTTCGTTTCTGCGTCCATGGAGTTGGTAATGGTTTCACTCAGCACCATCCTGCGGAGTCCAGTTGTTCGGTGCATCAAAGACTGGTAATACATCTCCGACATTAATAACACGCCTTCTAATTGCTGCTGATTTTCAATCAACTCAAGCATGATTTCCAGCTTTGAAAACAGCTTTACCTGCATACGCTCTGCGAACTCAGAAGCACGAATGTAGACGGCAAGCCGCTGTGCATATTCCTCGTCATGATCTAAAACATAAAGTTGAATTTTGTTCATCGAAACCTCCCAATCTCATGAAAATCACGACATTTTGGCATATACGCCACTCCCGATTAGTACAAAGCTAATAACCAAAAGCACGATCGCTATTCGAATCGTTGTTGTTTGATACTTCATTCACCATCCTCCTCAGCGGTATAAGAAACAAAAAAAGCACGCGCCGACGCTGGAGAGACTATCTCCAAAATCAGCGGTGCTTCCGCTTGTTCCAAACAATGTATCCAAATTGTACCACAATTGCTTAAAAAATCAATCCCTTTTATTCCCAAGGATATTTCATTGTGAAAAATCCAGCCAGTTTTTTACTTTCGACTCGGCGAATTCGTCTCATTTCTGCCCGCTGTGGCGCCGATTCATGCAGCTTCGTCTCCTCTTCCGTTTCCGGAATGACTTGCGGCACTTCTACCGGCACTTTATTATCGTCCAAGGCAACAAAAGTGAGAAAAGACGTCGCGGCAATTCTTCTTGCTCCTGTTTTCAGATCTTCCGTCACGACTTTCACGAAAACTTCCATCGAGCTTTTCCCCGTCCAAGTAACGAATGACTCCAAGCATACGGAATCAGAGGTATGAATCGGATACAGAAAGTCAACCGAATCCGTCGATGCCGTTACGACGGATCTTCGGCAGTGTTTGTGGGCGGCAATCGAAGCAATGTCATCGATGTAGGACATCAGCTTGCCTCCAAACAGCGTATTGTGATTATTTACATCCGTCGGGAAAATGCGGGATGTTTTGAAGCATCTGGATTCTCTGGCATAGCGTTGTTCCATGTCTAATACCCCTTTGCTAGGTAGCTTATTTCATTATGAACCATCATAACATACTTCGCGTTACTTTGGTGAAAACTGGCTAGCGCTACCGCGCTTCATAATTTTTGAAAAGAATGAAGGGTTCGCCTTCTTTTTTCCGCTTGAACTCATGCTATTCCTTGGAAGAATCTCCTTTAGCAGCGGCGATAAAGCGTAATTCAATTGCGCTAAGACCTCGGGATGGTCCTGAATGCATTCCCCATTCCAAACAGCTTGCATCACTTTCGACCGGGGCAGCTCAGGCAAGGTACATAATGGAGGCGCCGGAAGCGATTCCGCCCATTCTCTCTCCAACTGTCCCGGGAGGCAGCCGTTGGCGACATAATGCACTCTTTTACCACGCTGCCGATAAGAATTAAACCGTTCAAAATGCGCGCGTGAGCTTGGCCGATTGCATTTGCCAGGAGAAGCATCAACAACCACGATAATCTCATCTGCGCTATGACAAAGCTCTCGTACAGAAGGGTGCTCCCAATGCGTCGAAACGTCCCATAGGATGATCGGCTTTTTGATCGTGTGGAGAAGCTTAAAGGAATCTGCGGGGAGCCAAGCATCCTGATAGCCATCCGGATGAAGGGGGACCCAAGTCGATAGACCGTTGTCCCATGATGCAGTGGCAGATATGCATTTCTCTTGCGCAGTAATCAGATGAGCAGCAAACTTATATTCCTTCGGGGCTTTCATATCGCCGTACAATAGCATGTACAAGTCTGGTTCAATAGTGGGCTGTTCAATCAGTGCGTTCGGAATGCCGTAAGCATTCAACATTCTGGCAAGAGAAAGCGCCATGAAAGTCGATCCTACGCCAGCAAAAAGACCTCCTACGACAATTAATTTATCCGGCGGCACATGGGAAGCAGGATGGATATTTTCAGTAATATTCGTTGAATCGGGATAGATGGAACGAAGCCTCATTTTCACTTCCATGGCGGATTGGCAGCGGTGCTGGGGATTTTCTTGCAGGAGCAGACTTACGGTAGAGGTCAGAGCTTCAGGCAGCTTTGGCTTTATTTGCTCCAAAGGCTTCTGGGTCCTATAGGCAAACTGGCCGCCAGACAATATGTAATACAGCATAGCGCCGAGAGAATATAAATCGGAACGGGCATCGGTTTGTAAGCCCATAAATTGCTCAGGTGCGGCAAAACCAATCGTCCCCATCTGCATCGTATCGGCCTGTTTTCCCTTCTTAAACTGCCTGGCAACGCCAAAATCAATTAAGCGAACTTGCGACTGCTCGTTCATCATAACATTGGAGGGCTTGAGATCCCGGTAAATAATCGGGCAAGGTTGAAACGTGTGCAAATAATGAAACAGGTCACATAACTGAAAAGCGATGTCGACCATTTTCGCAAGCGGAAATTCCCGTCCGTTCGCTTCAAACAGATCTTGCAAAGTGGGGCCTTGAATGTAATCCATAACCAAGAAGCCTGTCCCATCGTCGGTTGTAAAATAGTCAACTAATTGCGGCAACTGGGGGTGATGAAGTTTTGCGAGCATTTCTGCTTCTTCCATGAAAGTCATTGTTTCTTCTTCCGATGGATAAATTTCCTTGACCGCCCACTTCTTCCCCTTCAGCTTCATATCCTCCGCTAAATAAACGTGACTCATGCCACCTTGTCCCAGCATGGATTCAATGCGGTATCTTCCGCCGATACAAGTGCCAATCCATTTCTTTTTCATCTCAACGATAAAAAAGCCCCCTTCATTCAAGTGTCCAGTACCTTGATTATAAAAGGGGCCTACTGTAAAATCTACATTTTTTTACACAAACTACATCTTTTGCAAATAAAGGGTGAGCTCTTCACGGTTGTGGAACAACTGCTTGGCCTTTAGCAGGAATAAAGACGGCTCCAGAATTCGCAGAATATCCCGAACCGTTTGAAACGGTTTCTTGTGCATCAGCTTGACGGTTATGATCGCCGTACCGCCACTTTGCAGGGAGTACAGCAAATCAGCAACCAAACGCCCCATTTGGCGCGGATCCCAGCTCATATCGCAAACAAGCAAGTCAAACTCGTTATCCCGCAGCTTCACATCGCTTGCATTTTTTTTATAAATCTTCAAATTAGGATTGCCAAGCAGCCTTGGACTCATAGCCGCAGGGTCAATGGCCGTGACTTTTAGGCCGCGCTCCAACAACAACGATGTCCAGCCACCGGGAGCGGCTCCGATATCAAGGGCAGTTCTTGCTATGCTAAAATCAATGCCAAACCGTTGCTCGGCTTCCAAAAGCTTAAATTTGGCGCGTGAGATTTGATCCTCTTCTTTCATAAAGCGAATCGCTCCGCCCGACCAATCGGACAAATTATCAGCTGGCTTGGATAGCCCAACGAACAGCTTTTTGGCATTGATATAGATGGAAATCATTTGATCGGCATAACGGACGACCGGTTCAGCCAAAATTTCCGAAACAAGAATGTCATCTAACGCAGCCTTGACCGTAAATGGCGCATAAGGTACGTCTGCACGTTCTTCTTTACGCACTTGGATGGCGATCTTTTCGCCGGAATGAAGAAGACCTGCTGCATGCGCGCCTCGCAACCAATTTTTCAGATTGGCAAGATCCTCTTCCGTTCCGGTGAGTTCCCAGTCCTGCATAACAGGCTGTATGTGTCTGAGAAAGATCGGTTCTTGTTCTTTAATCGATGTTATGGCATCTTCTATGCCTGCAGGCACTTCGAATAAAAACACTTCTGTTGGAACCAATAATGTGAACTTGGTCAGCGGAAATAGTTTGCGGATTTCATCCTGCGCGTATAGCGCGAACCCGTGATTCGAAGTACCAATGTATGTCGTAATTTGTGTCATAGCCGCATCCTTTGTCGTCTTTAATCCAAAACCTTAATCCACGGTCGATCCTGAAACCATTCCAATGCAATATCCACGTCAAAAGCTTTCTTAATGTTTTCCGGCGTCAGCACTTCTTTCTTAGGCCCCGCAGCAATTAATTCACCTTGTTCAATAATGGCAACATGCGTAATTAACGGAATGATTTCTTCGATATGATGAGTCACATAAACGACCGTAATGTCCTGTTTGCTAAGTTCGTTAACATCTCTTAAAAAGCGTTCCCGCTCGTATAAATCCAGGCCCGCAGCCGGTTCATCCAATACCAGGAGTGAAGGCTTCATCATCAACGATCTGGCCAGCATCACTTTTTTGCGTTCGCCTTGCGACAAGCTGCCCAATGTTTGATGCGCCAAATGAGGGATGCGCACACGCTCCAGCATGCCCTTCGCACGGTCCAAAACCTCTTGCGGAATTTCCTGATAAAAGCGGAGATACGCATATTCGCCCGTAGCCACAACTTCAATAACAGGATCGCTGAGATTTAGTTTTTCCATCAGGGACTGAGAAATATAGCCAATCTTCTTGCGGACTTCCCTCACATCGCATTGCCCATATCGGTTGCCCAACACGTCTACAGTTCCCCGGCTAGGAAATTCGTAACCATTCATCATCTCGAGCAGAGTTGTTTTGCCGGAACCGTTACGACCTAACAATACCCAGTGTTCACCGGGATTAATATGTACATTCACATCATTTAAAATATGCCGTTCGTCTCGAATAAAATGAATATGCGATAAATGAATCATCTCTTGCTACATTCCTTTCTTCCTGCGCTATGATCCTTGTGCAATTTGCAGCAGCAAATCGTCCGGTATCCGGTGTGGGTATATACGCACCCCTTCAGGCTTGGCTGTGTTCAGCATTTGATACATTGCCGTACAAGCGGTAGGGCTTGAGGTATGAATATAAATGGTTTTGGGAAATTTCTGCTGTTGAACGAGCCATCTGACAACGTCCATGCCTGTTTGCTTCGACATCCAGCCCATATCATGATCCAACGATAAAATATCGACGTCGCATTGTTCAAGCAGCAGCAGACACTCTTGTATGTTTCTGGCAAGCGTAAATCCTTGGGGACAAGGCCGCAGATCATCTAAGTATACATGAATCATAACCGAATTTCCTTCCCTTCTTATGCATGCAATGCATCATTCGGTTTGGCGGAGTAAAGCTCTGACCAACGCAATTTCCTCCGCATGGGTGCCGCCTGGTCCTTTTCCCGTCTCGAGAACGATAGGAATGTGCTTCAAATAAGAAGAAGACAACATTTCAGCAAAATTATCCAGTCCAATATACCCGGTCCCAATATTCGCATGGCGATCTCTTCGCGAGCCAAAAGGATGAAGCGAATCATTCAGATGCACGGCTTTCAAATGAGGAAAATAGTCAAGAAGTCCGCCCCTAGCCTCGAGTTCCGACCAACCATGACTCTGCCATAAACCGCTTGCACAGGCGTGGCACGTATCCAAGCAGAAGCCAATTTTCTCAGGGAACCGGCATAGCTTGCGGACCTGAACCATTTCCTCCAAAGTAAGGCCTAACTGAGATCCTTCGCCGGCTTGATTCTCAAGCAGAATGAGAGATGCCCCCTCATAGCAGTGAGTGGCGCTATCCAAACATTGTATTATATTTTTATACCCTTGTAACGGGTCTTTTCCAACATATTTTCCAAAATGCACCACGAGTCCCACCGAACCGCATGCGTCCGTGATTTCGAGTCCATTCTTTAACAGCCTCACCATTAACTCGCGTTCCGCTTCGTCTGCAGCCGGGTTCAGAGGATATGGCGCATGTCCGATCGACAGAATATCGTGTTCACGGCAAAATGCAGCACAGGCAGCGGCATCCCTCGTATTAACGATTTTCGTAGCAAGACTCCTTGGATTCATCGGAAAGTATTGAAGAGCGTTTGCCCCCATGGACCATGCTGTTTTTGCCGATCCGATATAACCGCCCCGCGTACTAACATGAGCGCCAACGTACATGACCCTTCAGCCCTTTCATGATTGACAGTTCGCACAATAAAAGCATTTGCGACTAGAAACCTCTGTCTTCACAAGCGGATGACCGCAGCGTACGCACGGTTCTCCCTCGCGGTCATATACGCGGCATTTCGCGTCAAACTGCCCCGTTAACCGGTCTCCGACGAACAACGGCTCGTCGATATAGCCGCCGTAGTGAATAGCTTCGAGTAGTACCGACCGCATCGCTTGGAACAAGCGGTTTTGCTCCTCTTCCGTTAGCGTCGGCAGCTTACGAAGTGGCAAAATACCCGCTGAAAAGCAAATCTCATCCGAGTAGCAATTTCCGATTCCGGATAAAAAAGATTGATCGACAAGCGTCACTTTCAGATTGCCTTTCTTGCCTTTGAGCACATCCTGAAACCGCGCAAAAGTAAAACCGGCCTCTAAGGGCTCCGGTCCAAGCTTGCTTAATAACGCCGCTGCCTCAGGCAGCGCGTGCATATGCAAATAACCTAACCGCAATCCGATGAAATATAAGTGCTTTGTGCCAAAATGGATCACCACCTGCGTCGTCCGGTCCGGTTTCTCCGCCTCCGTTCCAAAGAACATCCATCCGCCAAGCATCAAATGCAGCAACAAAACTTCGCCTGATGCCAAATGAAACAGCAAATGCTTCGCACGGCGATCGATATGTACAATCCGGTTGCCGGTCAATTGGCGGATAAAGCGTTCGGGTTCCACGTTCAAGGACTTGGGGCGGGTAACTTCCGCTCCTGTAATGGGCGAATTCAGGATGAGTCTCGTTAGCTGCTGGCGATAGGTCTCCATTTCGGGTAGTTCGGGCATGACACTTCTCCTTGCCGTTTTCTTCCTTGTATGTCCAAATGACAGGGAAAGTAAACGGACAATCGTGTGACTTAAATCAATCCCTCGCTCGCATAAATGGGTTTCATCTTGCGGGTTTTCGATTGCGTGGCCGGCTTCGGGATTCTCTTCGTGGACGACGCTTCGCGAGCTTGAATACTCTCGGACTTTCTCCGTTTATCTTTCAAACGGCGGATCCGCTTCTCCAGCGCTTCCTCGATTTCATTCTGCTTGCGATCTCCCCGATGCAGAGCGCGCCTGCGCCAAAGCTTAGCCCAAGCCTCCTCCGCATAAAAAATCGCCTGATCCAAATTCCTCTCCCGATGCTCATAATACATCGCCAGCTCCAAATAAGGCTCCAATTGCAGCGCAAGGCTTGCGCTTTTGATTTGAATCCACCGCTTCCACAGGTCTACGGCACGGGGATATTCCCCTTTTTTCTTATAAAAGGCAGCTAACAGCAGAATGGCTGTTTCATGATCGGAACTGTTTGCGGGTTGCGAGTCAAGCATGAGTCTGGAAAATAAATCATCGAAGAACGTTTCAGCCAGCGCAAACCGTTCCATTTTGTCCAGCCAGAGACCCGTTCGATACGACTCTTCTACTTCAAGATCGGCAACAGCCGCAGCGTTATCTCCGCTTAACAGCTTGGAAAAATGGATAGCTAAAGCCGCTAAGGTGACAATATCATGCTCATTATGCACGAAAACGCCCTGGAGGACAGACGGATTCTTCTCCGCCAAGTACTGAAAATAAAGCGCAGGCGCCATAGAACCGGGGACATCGTCTACGCGCTCAAAGCCAAGCCGGCTCTCTTCGACTTTGCTTAACCTGCAGGATGGGAGGGTGTTCCGCCATAAGCTTCTGGAAGGGTACAGCAAATCAAGGTGAAGCAGCTCCGAATCATCCAATGTGAGCCGGTTGAGAACGTAGCGATTTTTGAGTATCGGCCAATCGAAAGTACGGCCGTTATAGGAAACAATATGCGTGAAGCGGCCCAGCAGCCCTTGCAAGTATACCAGCATGGCCTGCTCCTCCGCCGGATTGCGAATCAACAGCTGTTCTACCGTGAACAGCTCCCCGGTGTAATAGCCGATGCCGACCATGAACGGCACGTTGCCCGCTCCGACACCGAGCCCAGTCGTCTCGGTGTCGAAGAAGAGCAGCGCGTCGTGCCGGACGTCAGCGTCGCGGTCGTGAAAGCAGGACAGGTGCTGCGCACAATCGGCCAACTCGCGCAGCCGATACTTGCCGTGCACGCTGTCCCGGCCATAAACGCGGCGCCGCATGACGAACGAGCCGCTCGGGCTCGTCTCGATATGCGCGCCGAGCGGCGTCCATTCGTCCTCTGCCACAGGCAAGGACGGTGGGGCGGTCTGCGCCGCTGCGGTGCCTCGCAGGCGGCCGAGCCTTTCGCGGAGCCCGCTCATCGGGCACCGCCGTCCAGCTGCGCCAGCAGCTCCAGGGCGAGCTTCTTGCCGAGCAAGCCGACCTCTTCGATCGGCCCGACGCACGCCGGGCAGCCGCTGATGCAGCCGCAGCTTTGGATGAGGCTGCGCGCTTGCTCCATGAGCTGGCCGTGTACCTCATACAGCCGGTCGCTAAGTCCGACGCCGCCGGGGTACCGGTCATAGAAAAATACCGTCGGCAGCTTGTTATGCACCGCCTTAACCTGCGGAACGACCCGTATATCCATCGGATCGCACATTAAATAGAGCGGAGCAAGATGCGACAAAACGTTCGCAATCCCGAGCAGCGCAAACTGCATATCGTTGACTGAACGGCCTGCCGCCATGTCTTCGTCAAAGGTAAACCAATAGGAGCTGGTATGCAGTTCTTCTTCAGGCAGTCGGATCGGTCCGGAGCCAATGTTCTCGTGAGTCCGCAAACGAATTTTCTTGAAAATCGTCGGCTGCGCATTCACCGTGACCTCTCCGAGCTGCCGCAGCAATCCGCCGCTCCGCCCCTCCCTGTTCACATGCAGCACTTTCAGCTGCACCGCCAAGCTGGCATCGGTGAAATAGTCCACATCGACTTGACGGACATAAGCCTTCTTCTCTTCATAATCCAGCTTCTCAACTTGAAATTGGACGCCTTCATGGATATAAATCGCTTCTTCGTGAATGAGGGTAGGCGCGCTAAAGCGGTCGCACTCCCCAATCACTCGGTTCGCATTGGTCATATCGATAATAATAAAATTTTCTTGTGCGGCAGACCGCAAGGAAATGTTGTGCGCCGGAAAGGATTGCTCCATCCAATACCAGCGGTCATTCACCTGATGCAGCACCTGCTCTTCGGTTAAATATTCCAAAACGTCGGTGAGCGACTCCTCGCCGAACTTCTCATTGGCTTCGAATGGAAGCTCATAAGCGGCGCATTTCACATGATCCACGAGGATGATCAAATTGTCCGGATGAATCCGCGCCTGCTCCGGCGGCCGCTCAAAGAAATAGTGCGGATTCTGGATCAAATACTGATCCAGCGGGTTACTGCTCGCGACGAGTACCGTCAGCGAGGTCTCCTGCCGCCGTCCGGCACGCCCGGACTGCTGCCAAGTGCTGGCTATCGTGCCCGGATAGCCGTTGAGCACGCACGCTTGCAGCTGGCCGATGTCGATGCCCAGCTCCAGCGCGTTCGTGCTCACAACGCCGCGGATTTCTCCGCTGCGGAGGCCCTTCTCGATCTCCCGGCGCAGCTTCGGGAGATACCCGCCGCGGTAGCCGCGGATCGATTTGCTGCCCAGCTCGTGAGTCACGAGCTCCTGCAGGTAGGTCAGCAAAATCTCCACGCGCACGCGGCTTCTTGCAAAAACAATCGTCTGGATGCCGCTTCGCAGCAGCGTGCCTGCCAGCTTGCGCGTCTCCAAGACGGAGCTTCTGCGAATCCCCAGCTGCTGATTGACCACCGGCGGATTATAGAAAACAAAGTGCTTCTCGCCTGCCGGCGCTCCGTTATTGTCGATCAGCGCAACGCTTTCGCCAATTAGCCGCTCCGCATGCTCCTTCGGATTATCGATCGTCGCCGACGCGCAAATAAATTGCGGCTTCGATCCGTAGAACCGGCAAATGCGCTTCAGTCTGCGAATGACATTAGCCACATGACTGCCAAATACGCCGCGATAAGAATGCACCTCATCAATGACGATATAATTCAGGTTCTCAAACAGCTTCACCCACTTGGTATGGTGGGGAAGAATCGCGGAATGCAGCATGTCCGGGTTCGTCACAACAATATGCCCGGCATTGCGAATCGCTTGTCTGACCGTTGGCGGCGTGTCGCCGTCATACGTGTGCGTCTTAATATCTACCTCCATGAAATCTACCATTTCCTGCAGCTCGGCAACTTGATCCTGCGCCAGCGCCTTCGTCGGAAATAAATAGAGGGCGCGCGAGGCGTCGTTCTCCAATATTTTCTGCAGGACCGGAAGATTGTAGCAAAGCGTCTTGCCTGAGGCCGTCGGCGTCACCGTGACCACGTGATGACCGGCCAGCGCTTGACGGAACGACTCCGCTTGATGCGTATATAACTGCTTGATGTGCTTATGTTGAAGCGCAGCCCGAATACCCTCGTGCAATCCCTCTGGAAAATCAGCCAGCTTGGGATCACGCGGGGGTATGGTGTGCCAATAAGTAACTTGTGACATGATGTCCTGCTGTTTGCGCAGCCAGCCGATCATCTCATTCATAGAAGAAACCTTACCTGTTAAAGGATTCATACGTCGAATCTCCTTACCAATCTCGTTTCTTCTATTTTACAGAATATACGTTCGTATGTCTACATGAGATCGGATGAATCGTCATAATCATACCGAATCCCTTCGTGATCAGCGGTTGCCGTTGGAACATTGGCTTGAAGGGCTTGTCTCGCGCTTTCCTGCATTTTAGTCAACACTTCCTGATAATCTCTAGAACGGTGCTCTTCCAAATCATGCTTCATTGCAGTTCTCAATGCTCTTTCAATGATCACAACATCATGACTAGTAAAATCCACGGTTCCTCGCACCTCGCCCTCGGTACTATATTTCACACCTCTAGCTTTTCCATTTTCGGGAAAACCCATACACCAAGCGGCTATTTCTCCAAATTCGTAATTGGCTTTGAAATCAGGTAAAATCAGGAAGACTACATAAATAAGGAGGAAGTAATAATGACAGCATCTTTACCCGCCGAAGTCGAATCCACTCGCCAACCGGATCATGAAATCAATCCGCAATTTCTGACGCGTTGGTCCCCTCGCTCGTTTACGAATCAAGAGGTACCTGAAGATGTACTCCTTAGCTTATTTGAAGCGGCCCGCTGGGCACCTTCCGGCAGCAATTTGCAGCCTTGGCGCTTTATCGTCGCCCGCACAGAAGAGCAGCGCGCTCAATTTCACAGCTTTATTGCGCCGGCCAACCGGGAATGGTGCGAGAAAGCTCCCGTTCTTGCCCTAGCTATTTCCTATACGAAAGCGCCTAACGGGAATAACGCCCCAAGCCATGCTTTCGATACGGGAACTGCGTGGGGATACCTGGCTCTCGAAGCCAACAATCAAGGCTTAATCACACACGCTATGGGGGGCTTTGATCATAATCAAGCTCGTGAAACCCTCCAGATCCCTGAGGATTACCAGACTCACGCCGTCATTGCAATTGGCTATCGCGGTCCTGTGGAGGCTCTGCCCGAACGCTTTCAAGAGCGTGAAGCTCCTTCCACTCGCCGTCCAGTTAGCGAATTTCTGTTTGAAGGCACGTTCGGTCAAACCCGTTAATCGAAAAAAAACACTTCATTCCGCTTACGGAATGAGGTGTTCTTTTTTAGAACGGAGTCTCGACTTTATCGACCTTCGCTTTATAGGATGGGTCAAAATAAGCCGTGAAGGTTAAATTCACCGTCAGTTTTCGAGATAAATCTTTTGGCAAATTACCAAAGTTTACCGTATCGACACGAATGAGTCGCGGCAATGCCTGCAGCTGAGTGATGGCATTTATCACCTCATCAAACGCACCTGAGATGGACGTAGTCACTCTGACTTCCCTTATGTTCGGGTAGGGGTTCTTGTTGTTTGCATCCGTCTGCTGCGTTTGCGGACCCTTATCGCCCACGGCGTATGAAATCGAATTGAAATTAACTTTCGCAGCCGTTTTGATCTGATTTAAATCAAGCGTCAACTGCTCCGTATTATCCCATAACGGGAGAGCGGCTTGAATGTCTTTTAACGAAGGACCCGTCTCTTCCTTCTTCTCGCTTATTTTTTTGGTAAGCAGCTGTACCTGCTTTTCCACGATAGCAATTTCGTTTTCTTGCACTTTGATTTTATTGCTTGAAGGGAGCTGTACGAAATAGTAGAAAGCAAAAAGAGCTAAAAACAACAGCACCGCCAAGAGCAGCAGGAGGGTTTTGGCATTATTTTTGTTGGACATTAGCAGGCTCCTCCCCTTTTACTTCCGACGTTCCTTTAGTTCCCGTCTCTTTCGAAACCGCTGCTTTCTTGAAAGCAATCGAATAATTGACTGTATATTGCTTTACGGCGCTGGACGGAGCAGGCACGGTTGGATCGGTTGAATCCGCTGGTGCTCCGGCAGCAGAATTCGCATTCGTAGTACCTACGGTCGTTTCTGTAATGGACTGAAGCAAAGCGTTCTCACCGAATGTCAATTTGCGCAGATCAAACAAATACCGGGCGGAATCTTCCATCTTTGCGAATATGACCGTTAGCGTAATTTGCGATTCGGAAGAATAAGAAATCGAGCTGATTTGGGCAGTTACCGGCAGCGATTTTTTCAAATCACCGATCATCACAACGACATCCTTGCGGTTTGCCCTCGTCATGGTAATAAAAGCGGCAGGATCTCCGCCCTGATTGGCCGGCTTCGATGTTAATTTGGCCTCTAAAGCTGACTTCTGTGTATTGAGAGTTGCCAGTTTCGACGTGTTTTGCGTCAATGTTTTCTGATTATCCAGATACGTGAAGCCAATTAACGCCGCACAAGCAACCCATGCTACCATCCCCAAAATGGCTAGCAGCAGCTTGACTTTCGTCTCCGTTTTCCGATGCGGCAGCAAGTTAATTTGAGCTTTTTGCTTGGAGAAGAGCGCGACACCGATCGCCACACGATACGCATTGGCGCTAAAATCTTTTGACCGGCCATTGGCAAATTTATCAAAATCGACCGTCTCCACTTTTAGCTCAGAGAGCGCCTGCTGGAGCTCCATATGCAGCTGAATTCTGCCTTGATTAGCCCCTGTCACGATAATTTGAGAGATTCGGCTTTTTCCCTCTTGAATACTGTATTGATAAAAGCTCAGCATCCTGGAAATTTCAGCAATAATTTCACCGACTTGGTCTGATGTTAGTTCGTCATCAACAGCCGTATCATGCTCAACTAACGTAATTGTCCGCATAAAAATGGGATTGCCGTTTTGCAGCATGTACACTTCCAGAGAGCCGCGATCTAAGGAAACCAGCATGGATTCTTCAAAAAACTCATCTTGCTGCGTAGAAATCGCCCTTGCTAGCGCAGTGGCCGATATTTCTGCTGCCTTTACATGTACGCCGGCATCCTCAAACACTTTTACATAGCTCATAATCAACTTCTTCGGAGCTGCAAACACTAGAACTAACGTACTCTCATCATCTTGGCTTACTTTGATATAATCATAAACCGGATCTTCAAATGGCAGGCGCAGCGCAGTCTCCACTTCAAGCTCTACCAATTGCCGCAGTTCCTGAGGCTTAATGCTAGGAATGCGCATTTTCCGAATGATAATTTGCGAAGTCGGAATGGCGATCGTCGCAGATGCCCCTTTCAGCTTCTCCGCTTTCACCCATTGTTTCACCTGAAGACTTAAGGATTCTCCATTGACGATTTGATCCTCGACAATAATCCCTGGCGGGATAGGAAGGAATCCGCTTGCGCCCACTTCCCAGGTCTTTTTCTTTTTCACGGAAACATAACGGACTCCCGTTTGATCTACCGTTATTCCGATTCGCTTAGTGCCTAAGCCGATCATATTCATCACACCCTGCTATCCGAGTAATGTAAGGTAAGCCTTTATCATATCCGTACCATAACCGTATGAAATGAGAATGCCCGCCGCCAATGAGGGGCCGAATGGTATCGGTTGTTTTCTTTTCGTGATTTTTAACAGCAGCAGCAACCCGCCGATCAGACTGCCTATCAGACATGCTAAAAGAAATGCGACCATAATATGAGATAAGCCTAATACTGCGCCGCAGACTAAAAGGAGCTTGGCATCCCCCATTCCCATACCGCCGCGTGAAAGAACTGCGATTAACACAATGATTCCGCAACCTATTACAGCACCCAGCACATAACTCCACCAGGCTTGATCTCCAGGAAAAACGAATCGTAGACCTATTAAAACAGGAAAGAAAACGATTAAAATTTTATTAGGAATAAGCATAGAAGTTAAATCCGATATAGTGATAATGACTAAAAGACTAACAAGTGTTAGGGCAACTAACGCTTCCCCCGTGATGCCGAAATGCATATAAACCCATAAGAATAACAACCCTGTTGCGAGTTCCCCTAGGGGATAAATAACGGATACTTTCGTTTGACAATACCTGCACTTACCTCTGGCTAAAAGATAGCTGATCACCGGGATCAGATCCCTAGATTTCAGCTGCTTCCCGCATTTCGGGCACGCTGAGGGCGGTTTGACCACCGACTGCCTCGCCGGCACGCGCAGTGCGACTACGTTGAAGAACGAACCGAGTACGAGACCAACGATGAAAACGTAAATTGCGATGAGGAGTGTCATGGGTTTGGGTCGCTTTCTTTGATTTTAAAAAGGAATCGGAATGGACCGATTCCTTTGATTGATTTTCACTTAAATCAATTTTCAGTTGGATAGTCAGTTGTTGCAGTCGATAATGCACCTTTTCCTGAAATTACATTAGTTACTGGAGAAATCGTATAACTACCAATTTTTGTAGTTATCACAATATTTGATAAAACACCTGAAGTATACTCAAGCTTTCCTGCAAGAATTGGATCTTTAGTACTTGGCAACACTAAACCAGGCTCTAAAAACTTATTTCCAACTAAGTCAGTTAGAACTTTTACCGTATCTGGAGGCGTTCCTCCTTTTTCCGTTGTGATGTAGAGCCTAGATGCTTCATAAACTTGATGGAAAAACGCTGCATCCGCATCATTTTTTGATTTCGATATTACTCCTAAAATGTAAGGCACAGCTATTGCAGCAATTACAGCCAAAATTACAATAACAGCTAGTAATTCAATTAGAGTAAACCCTTTTTCTTCTTTTCTAAGGCGATTCATTGTTTTTACTAACATCTCTTTTCCTCCTAAATTATGATTAACCTAAGTTTGAATACATACTAAACATCGGTAACATTATAGCAGCAACAATTGATCCTACAACTCCTGCCAAAACAACCAACAATAAAGGCTCTAATAATGACTTCAAACGATCTACGGTGTTCTCTACATCCATCTCATAGAAATCTGCAACCTTTTCAAGCATTTGATCGAGCGCACCGGTCTCTTCGCCAATGGAAATCATTTGAGTAACTAGCGGAGGAAACACCCATGCCTGCTTAAGCGGTTCAGAGAGTGGATTTCCTTGCCGTAACGAGTCAGCCGATTTTCTAATAAATCCGCCAATCACTTTGTTATCTACAACTTCTTCTACAATGGCTAGAGACTGCAATACGGGTACTGCGCTTGAATACAATGAAGATAAGGTGCGAGTCATTAAGGCAATAGAACCTTTTTGCTTTAGCTTACCAAAGATAGGTATTCTCAGTTTCATATAGTCAATCCCATATGCTCCCGCTTCAAACCTTTTTGCCACTTGATAAACAACAATGACACCAAGCAATACAACCAACCAATAAAACCACTGATGTTGAATACTATTGCTTAACTTTAATACAACTCTAGTAATCAAAGGCAGTTCCGCATGCAGAGACTCAAACGTAGTAACAAACTGAGGCACCACAGACTTTAGAAGATAAATGACAGCTACAATAGACAATCCGCCTACCGTTGCCGGATAAGTCATCGCCGACTTAATCTTCTCCCGAGTCACATGCTCCTTCTCAAAAAACTTTGCAAGACGCTCCAGCGTCCCTTCCAAGTCCCCAGTCTCTTCCCCGGCGCGAACCATGTTCACAAACATCGGAGGAAAAATCTTTTTATGCTCCGAAATCGACTTTGAGAAGGACACCCCTTTCGAAATGCTCGAAGCTACCTGCAAAAGCGCTTTGCGAAGCGGTTTGCTCTCGGTCTGTGCGGCAAGGATCGACGTTGCTTCCACGATGTTGACGCCTGCCCGGATCAAAGTCGCAAACTGCCGGCAATAGACGATAAAATGAATCGTTTTGACCGGATTCCCGATATAGATCTCCGTTTTGAGCGCTTTGAAATGTTCTTCCTTCACAGAGAGAACGACATAGCCTTTCTTTCGAAGCTCTTCCACCGCAGTAGACTTATCCGTTGCAGAGATTTTTCCTTTGATCTGTTTGCCGCTGCTGCCTCTTACCTCATACAGAAACTCTGACATTACATTACACCGCCCTCAGCAAGATAAGCTCTTGCTGCGATTGGATCAATAAGTCCCTGCTGCATTTGTTCCTTAATCGACATGTCCAGCGTGTGCATTCCTAAGCTTCGTCCAGTCTGCATGACGCTTTTGATCTGATGAATTTTCTCCGAACGAATCAGGTTGCCGACCGCCGGCGTATTAATCATGATTTCCGTCGCACAGGTCCGGCCTAGGCCGCCAGGCTTCGGAAACAATCGCTGTGAAACGACAGCGACCAGAACGGCCGCCAGCTGCACGCGAATTTGTCCTTGTTGATGCGCAGGGAACGCATCGATAATGCGATCTATCGTCTGAGGCGCATCTGTCGTATGTAAGGTTGCAAAGACCAAGTGACCGGTCTCGGCAGCTGTAACCGCTGCGGAAATGGTCTCCAGATCACGCATCTCACCGACGAGAATCACATCAGGATCTTGACGCAGCGCTGCTCTTAGGCCATTCGAGAAGGACTTCGTATCACTGCCTACTTCCCTTTGGTCAATAATAGACGATGAGTGAGTATGCAGGAACTCGATCGGGTCTTCCAACGTTACGATATGCTTCTTCTCTGTTCGATTAATGTAATCGATCATTGCTGCCAGCGTCGATGATTTCCCGCTTCCCGTTGGTCCTGTCACCAGGACAAGCCCTTGCGGTTTCAACGCTAACGAGCTTATCACATTAGGCAGCTGCAGCTGTTCGAGAGATGGAATCTTGGTTGGAATCGTACGGATAGCAACGCTAACACGTCCCCTTTGGCGATAAGCATTAATCCGGTAACGAGAACATCCTTCAAGCTCGTATGAGAAATCCAGCTCTCCTGCTCCCTGAAATCGCTCGATTTGCTCTGCATTTAATAAGGCTTCTGCCATCGATCGGGTGTCGTCAGCTTGCAGCGGATCATTTCCGACGGGCTGCAATGTACCGTGAACGCGAAGTATGGGCGGCGAACCGACGGAAAGATGTAAGTCTGAGGCCTTCGACTCATGTGCAGTTCTTAATAGACTTACGATTCGATCTAACGCGATTGACATTTCCCCCACCTCCTTTCTCATTAATAAGCTACCGTTTCTCGAATAACCTCTTGCAGCGAAGTAATCCCTTGTTTTACCTTCTGAACGCCGTCGTCCATGAGCTGAATAAGCCCATACTCAAGCGCCGCTTCCCGCATCTCTTGAACCGATGCCTTGTTGCTGATCAGCTGACGCATGGCATCGTTCACGACGAGAATCTCGTGGATCGCCAGTCTTCCGCGATACCCGGTTCGATTGCAGTTGCCGCAGCCTTCTCCTTTGTGAAGCTTGTCTGCCTGTATCCCTTTGCTATTCATGAAGATCCGTTCTTGCTCCGTTGGCGTGTACTCCACTTTGCACTCATGGCAAATTCTACGAACTAGCCGCTGCGCGACAACGCCAATCAACGACGAGGCGATCAAGTAAGGTTCAACGCCCATATCCCGAAACCTTGTAATTGTACTTACAGAATCGTTGGTATGCAAGGTAGATAGTACAAGATGTCCCGTTAGTGAAGCACGTATCGCGATTTCCGCCGTCTCTGAATCCCTGATCTCCCCAACCATCACGATATTCGGGTCCTGGCGTAAAATAGAGCGAAGTCCGGCGGCGAAGGTAAGCCCGATTGTCGGATTCACATGCACCTGATTAATGCCTTCCAATTGGTACTCGACGGGATCTTCAATCGTAATAATGTTGGCATTTTCCCGGTTCAAATGATTGAGAGCAGAGTACAGCGTCGTAGTTTTCCCGCTTCCCGTAGGACCTGTAATGAGCAAAATGCCATAGGGCTGCTCAATCATTTCACGGAAAACGCCCATGTTGCGTTCCCCGAAGCCTAACTGCTCAATCGGCTTTACGCCCGTTGATAAATCTAAGAGACGCAGAACGATTTTCTCCCCATGAATAGTTGGAAGCGAAGAAACGCGGATATCTACATGCTTGTAATCCACTTGCATTTTGATTCTTCCGTCTTGCGGCAATCTGCGCTCGGCGATATTCAGCTTCGCCATAATTTTCAGCCGGGCTGTAATGAAGCCTTGCATTTGCTTTGGAATTACCCGCTCGGTCCTCAAATGCCCGTCAACCCGATAACGAATGACGAGGTTCGTCTCTCCCGGGTCTACGTGAATATCGGAAACTTTCAACTGAACCGCTTGCTGAATCATTTGATTGACCAGCCTTACGATCGGCGAATCCTCATCGGTAATTTCGGTTTCCTTAATATCTTCGGTCGTAGGCATGTCCGTCATCATTTGACTCATGGAATCCTGAAGTCCATAATGACGAGCGATCGCACGCTGCAATTCGTCCCGGCTCGTAATGGCTGGCTCTATACGATAGCCGGTACTCATTCTCATTTCTTCAATTGCAAAGTAGTCCAGCGGATCGGCCATAGCCACCATGAGTTTTCCGCCGTCTTTATGAAGGGGGATCGCCTGGTAGCGTCTTGCCATGCTTTCCGGGATGATTTTCGTTATTTCCGGATCAATCTGATATTTAAACAAGCTGACGTGAGGGATGCCGAGTTGAAATTCCAGAACCTCGATTAATTGCTGCTCTGTAATATAGCCTTGCGTAATAAGCAAGTCCCCAAGCTTCTGTTTGGTTTTACTCTGTTCTTTAAGTGCCTCTTGAAGCTGAGCTTCTGAGATGATCCCGCTCTCTACAAGTAAATCACCCAATCGTTTCCTAACCAGAGCCATCTTCCATTCAACTCCAATACCAATTTCAACCAAAATAAATAGGACTAAATACCCATTTTAAAAACGAGTGCAAATGTCATTATACAACATTAGGATATATTTTAGAATAACTTTCTCAGCTCGTTCTGTCGAATGGAAAAGTTTGCTAGCGAAAAGCTGTTTCTAAGATATAATTCGCGTCGCATCAAGGAAATTCCTTTAAATAAAAATATTATCAAATGTGTATTTTTCGTCAACTTCCTCAAACTTTCCTAAAAAATTTTCGATATCATGTACACAAACTGTATATTTTCAAGGCTGAAAAGTAGTAAAATAGTCTCATATGCACAGTGTTTGTTTTAATCAACGGGAGGAGAGGAACTTATGTTTTCAGCCATACAAAAAAAGATCAGCCTCATACTGATCGCATCCATGGCTATATCATGGTTCGGTTTCGCAGATTTAGCCAGCCAAACAGCGTTAGCTGCGACAGGCGATTCCGTAACTGTGGCTTTAAAATCTGTAGATAACAGCAAGTACATAACTACAGATACAAGCGACAATTCACTTTACGCCAATAAGACGAATCCATGGGTAACCGATTTGTTTGATCTGGTGGAGCAAGGTGATAGTGTCTATGCACTGAAATCCAGAGCTAACGGCAAATATGTAACGGTTGGCTCCGGCCGAAAAGATACGTTGAAAGCTACGTCGCAAACGATTAACGATGATCAGAAGTTCAAAATGATCACCAATGCAGACGCAACAGTATCGTTCAAACCAGTTGGAAGTCTCAAAAATTACTATATGAGTGTATCAAGCGATACTAATAATCCAATTAATGCAGAGCAAAGCATGCCTATCAAGTTTCAGCTTTCCTACTTCGACCTCACCAAGCCTTTGAAAATACTGGAGATCAAAGATTTGGACAAGCCCGCCAGCGGAGACGCATCTGCCGTCATATCTGATTTGGCATCAAAGTTAGGAACGAACTCCGGGTACACCTTGGAAACAATGAGCATTAAGAAATTCGTTGCACTCCGCGATGAACTGGATGGGAAATATGATGCGATTTACTTCGGCAAAAGTTTATTTAATCCAACCTCCGAGACCGGAGCAAACCACAACACAAGATATCTCGAAAACGATATTACAACGCTTAAAGCGGCCGAAATTACAGATAAGTACATAAATAAAGGTCTTCCCGTAATCGTTTATAGCGATTCTACGACTAAACGCGGCGCTTTGTATCAAGGATACTTAAACGGCAGTACCTGGACGAAGTCTAGCGGAAATTTATACAACTTATTTAATCCTTATAATACGACGCCCAAAAGCAACGTGATCTTTGTAAGTGAAACGGATATTAATAATGCAACCACTTTTATCAATAAAACTAACTTGCTTGTGAATGCCAATGTTCGGCCTCAGCTAAATCTGACGAGCAAACCCGCTGATTATACATTAACGGCAAATCGTGACAGCAAGTATAAAGCAGGCGACACTTTAACTTATACATTTAATGTTTCTAATGTTAGAAATATCGGACAGCGCAACTTAGTTGCTAATTTGTATTTGGGTATTGACAGTGTTTTGAAATTCGATGCTTCGAACTTGGTTCAAACCATCCCGGTAACCTCGCTTACCAACAATACTTTAAGCTTTACGCTTCCCAAAGGGTACTCCGGGCTTTACTACTGGCGTCTCGAGCTTGTTGATCAGACCAGCACCGGAAAGCTGAAGGATTCGGCAGCCGGCGTTTTCCGTTATCAAGACCAGCCGCCAACCATTAAGGTGCTGCAAGTAATTCCAGATTCGCAGTCGGTTAACAAGACGAGCTCCCTGCTTTTGGAATCCAACCTGAAACAAAATTATTTGCATTCTGACGATTACGATATCAATATTTCCGTCATTGATTTCAATACCTTTAACTCGACAGAGTACAAAACGTTAAACAGCAAGTATGATATGTTAATCTTTGGTTTTAACGATTCTTATAACCAGACGGCTAACATTTCCTCAACAGCTGCAGCTGCTGTAAAATCATTCATCGCGACTGGTCAAGGCGTCATGTTCACCCATGATACCGTTTATCAGGGCAATACAACGTGGATCAATTATTTCCAAACGGACACCGGCCAAATCGGGCCTATGACGAATATGGGACTCAATGCCCCTAATACGTCGACGTCCACTGTCAAAATAAATGAGGGTTTGCTAACCGAATTCCCTTTCTTTATTAGCGAGCTCCCGACTGCAGTAGCGACAACGCATGATCAATATTTTAGGCTGGATCTGAACGATCCTAAAGTTATACCTTGGTACAACATCAATGGCAGTGTTCGCGACGTCGAAGACAGCTGGAATCATTACTACACATATTCTAAAGGCAATGTCACCTATTCAGGAACGGGGCATAATTTCGTAAACACAACCAAAAACAGCTCCTTCCCCGATTGGGAACAGAAACTGTTCGTCAACACCATGTATAGAGCTTTCATCGGCTCAAATCATAAGCCAACGTTGGATATTATATCTCCAGTACCTTTCAATGAAACTGCCAAGAACTACATCTCGGCAAACAGTGCGATTTCGGTCAGCTTCAAACCCGATGATTTGGATTTAAATGATAAGAAAGTAACCTCCTCTATCACGTTTAAATACAAAGACAAATCAGGAACAAATCAAACTGTAAAAGTTATGGGAGATACGGAAACGAACAAAGGTGAAACGATTACCAAGACGTTTGCCAATCCGCTCGCTGAAAGCGGCGGGGATTTAACAATCTCCGTATCCACCAAAGACGCCGCAGGCGCTTTAGAAACCAAAGAAGTGGCAGTTAAAGTCATTACGTCTACCGGATTAACGCCAGACCGTACAATATCAGCAGAGAAAGTCGAAGTTAATAATCCTGTAACTGTAAGCTATGCCATTAATCCAACGGCCAAAGCGTACAGCGCGGCAACAAATATAAGTGATTTGACCATTACCGGTTTGCAATTTAAAGAAACGTTCCCAGCTAATATGGATCTTGTCACGTTCCCACCGGATTTTACGAAAACGGGATCTTTGACAAGCGGATTTACGCTTGAAGGCAATATCGCGAATATTCCTTATCGTCAAGAGGGCAATCAATTTGTAGCGAATAGCTCCACATTTACCATCGTGGTCAAGCCAACGAAAGCTGGAGACTACTCCTTATCGAATGCCAACCTGAAATATAAAGATTTCGCATCTAGCGACCAAAGTGTTCTTTTCTCTAATAAAGTGGTAACAGCGTTTAAGAAAATAACATCATTCTCATTGGATAACCTCACCATTGCCAAAGGTGATACGTCCAAGCTCATTCCTAAAGTACTGCCTATCGATGCTACGTATCAAAAAAATGAGGATTTCACTTGGTCGACTAGTGCCTCATCCATCGTTAGCGTAGACGCGAGCGGCCAGATCCAAGGCGTCAATGCGGGAACGGCTACAATTACCGCAACGGCAAAAGATGGCAGCGGACTGCAAGCAACATCCGTAGTTTCCGTCATCCAGCCTGGATTAAACATCACCGGTCCCACTCAAGTAGCTGTTGGCTCAACGATTAATTTAATGGCTGCCCTTGTAACCGTGAATGAGAATGTAACATCAGTAAGCTGGAGCTCATCCAATCCGAGTAAAGCGAATTTTACCGTTAATGATCAATTTACAGGCGTTTTAAGAGGTGTTCAAAAAGGCACAGTAACCGTAACGGCAACTGTGGTGACGGATAAAGGGAAAACTTATACCAAAGATTACGATGTAAAAGTATATACGCCTATAACATCCATAAATTTGAACAACTCCAGTATTCGAGTCGGAGAAAGCGTTAAGTTAAATGCCGCTTATGCACCGTCTGATGCGGATTATCCTACTTTCACCTGGAGTTCGGATCGCCCTGAGGTTGTTACCGTTGACAGCAACGGAAATATCACAGGGGTATCTGCAGGAACAGCTAAGATTACAATTAATTCTACAGACGGCTCCAATCTATCGGCGAATGCGACCGTTACCGCCGTGAAACCTTCTCTCTCGGTTAGCGGTCCTGTCTCGGTAAATATCGGAGAGAAAATTACATTAGAAGCTCTTTTCACCACGATCAATGAGAATGTTTCTTCCGTTTCTTGGAGCTCGCCGGATCAGGATAAAGCCAGTTTTGCTACAGATGGCGATTACAAACGCGTGTTAACAGGTGTTAAAGCAGGAACCGTGAATGGCTCGGTTACCATCTCGACGGATAAAGGCAATACGTATACGAAAACATTCAGCGTTTCCGTCACGACTGTTCCTGTTGCTTCCGTAAACATCGAGAATGCAACGATTCGAGTGAATGAAACTACAGCGCTGACAACAACCGTATTGCCTGCAAACGCGAGCAACAAAACTCTAACTTGGTCTTCTAATCGTCCTGAAATCGCAACGGTTGATTCAAGCGGCAGTATCCGTGGGGTTGCAGCAGGTCAAACAACGATAACGGCTACAACGACGGATGGTACTAACAAATCATCCAATACAGCGGTTGTCACCGTCATCAAGCCTGCTTTTACCATTGAAGGTTCTGACATTGTGTTTGTCGGCGGCTCTCCTATCACATTGACGGCGAAGTTAACAACCGCGAATGAGACAGTTAGCACCTACACGTGGCATGTCTCCGACGAAGACAAGTTAAAAGCAAGATTCGTTACAGACGGCGCCGACAAGAGAGTGCTGACGGGGCTACGCTCAGGAAGCATAAACGGCAGTGTGACCGTTGTTACGGACAAAGGCAACACGTACGAGCAAACCTTTTCAGTGACCGTCATCTCCTTGCTTACTTCTTTGAACATCAGCGGCAAAGAAATTCGGGTCGGCGAACCGAACGTTACGATAACGCCTAGCTTCCAACCACTCGATGTCAGCAACAAAACATTCACTTGGTCCTCGGGGAATCCAGCGATTGCAACTGTCGATCCAAATGGACTGCTGGATGGACGATCACCAGGCGAAGCCATGATTACAATCCGTTCAAACGATGGAACGAATATTGCTTCAACCGCAATTGTGAAAGTTATTAAGCCGAGTATCCAAATAACGGCGCCTGCGACGGCCAACATCAAAGAACCGTTTGATCTAAGCGCTGCTTTCACAACAGTAAATGAATCTAAAACTAGCGTTGATTGGAAATTCGATGAAGCTGACAAGGTGACTGTAAGCCGAACCGACGATTACAACTTGAAAGCAACAGGTAAATCCGCAGGCACGCTTCATGGTTCTATCACGATTACAACTGATAAGAACAATACGTATACTGAGCCTTTTACGATTGAATTGAAGTCCATCCCTGTTACGAGTGTTAGTATTGATAACACAAAAATACGTGTTAACGAAGAGTACCAATTAACACCAACAATCAAACCTACAGAAGCAAGCAATAAAGAACTTACTTGGGTTTCAAACAAGCCGGAAGTGGTAACTGTCGATCAAAGCGGAAATATTCGTGGGGTTGCACCAGGTGAAGCAACGATTACGGCTACAACGACGGATGGCACTAACATATCCAATAAAGCGGTTGTCACCGTCATCAAGCCTGCTTTTACCATTGAAGGTTCTGACATTGTGTTTGTCGGCGGCTCTCCTATCACATTGACGGCGAAGTTATCGACCGTGAATGAGACGGCTAGCTCTTACACGTGGCATGTCTCCGACGAAGATAAGCTAAAAGCAAGATTCGTTACAGACGGCGCCGACAAAAGAGTGCTGACAGGGCTGCGCTCCGGAAGCATAAACGGCAGCGTGACCGTTGTTACGGACAAAGGCAACACGTACGAGCAAACCTTTTCAGTGACCGTCATCTCCTTGCTTACTTCTTTGAACATCAGCGGCAAAGAAATTCGGGTCGGCGAACCGAACGTTACGATAACGCCTAGCTTCCAACCACTCGATGTCAGCAACAAAACATTCACTTGGTCCTCGGGGAATCCAGCGATTGCAACTGTCGATCCAAATGGACTGCTGGATGGACGATCACCAGGCGAAGCCATGATTACGATCCGTTCGAACGATGGAACGAATATCGCTTCAACCGCAATTGTGAAAGTTATTAAGCCGAGTATCCAAATAACGGCGCCTGCGACGGCCAACATCAAAGAACCGTTTGATCTAAGCGCTGCTTTCACAACAGTAAATGAATCTAAAACTAGCGTTGATTGGAAATTCGATGAAGCTGACAAGGTGACTGTAAGCCGAACCGACGATTACAACTTGAAAGCAACAGGTAAATCCGCAGGCACGCTTCATGGTTCTATCACGATTACAACTGATAAGAACAATACGTACACTGAGCCTTTTGCAATTGAGCTGAAGTCTATACCTGTTACGGGCGTTAGTATTGATAACACAGAAATACGTGTTAACGAAGAGTACCAATTAACACCAACAATCAAACCTACAGAAGCAAGCAATAAAGAACTTACTTGGGTTTCAAACAAGCCGGAAGTGGTAACTGTCGATCAAAGCGGAAATATTCGTGGGGTTGCACCAGGTGAAGCAACAATAACGGCCACAACGACGGATGGGACAAATATATCCGCTACAGCTACGATTACTGTTATTAGACCGTCAATAACAGTCGACGGACCTAACAAACTCTACATTGGCGGACAAACCATTACGCTTAATGTTACGTTACACTCTGCTCATGAATTGCCTTCGTATACGACTTGGCTTGTTTCAGATGAAGACAAACTGAAAGCTGATTTCGCCGGTGTACAAGGAAGTCCCCAGAGAGTTCTGACCGGCAAGCAATACGGTACTATTAGCGGCACTGTGCATATGGACACTGACCAGAAAGGTTCCTATGATGCCAGCTTTCAAGTAACTGTCATCTCCCTGCAATTAGATGACCAAACCGTTGATGTCGGCCAAACCGGCAGCCTGTCGCATTCAATTAATCCTCCGGTAGACTTGACTTCCGATATAATATGGAAATCAACGAATCCGAATGTGCTTACGGTAGACAAAGTTTCAGGCAACTATGACGCCAAGTCAGAAGGAACATCACAAGTAACGATCATCTCGAAAGTTGATCAGAGTATCATTGCTTCCGCTACTGTCACAGTTGCTCAACCAAGAGTTGCCATTGACGGGGACCAAGTAGTGAACATTAACGGAACGACAACACTTACAGCATCTCTGAAATCATCTCATCAACATGCGAAAACGTTCACTTGGGCTTTGGACAATCCCAATCAAACTTTCGCGAATGTTACAAAGCCGTCGGAAGACGCCAGAAAGTTTAACGGCAAAAATGTTGGGTTAGTAACAGGAACAGTCACCATCGTTACGGATAAAAACATTACGTACTCCCAAAATTTCAGCGTTTCGGTTGAATCTTTGTCCATCGTTAAACTCACGAATGACGTTGAAAGCAGCCCAGCTGTAATCACACTGGACAAAGGCGAATCTATTGTGCTGAAAGCTGCTTTGAATCCTGCGACAGCTTTAAACAAAGAATTTAAATGGACCCTCACTGGGGGGACAGGTGAAGCTGAATTCATCGGCAGTGATAGCAAGGGAACGGTCACATTGAAAGGAACCAAAAAAGGCACCATTCAAATCCAAGTCGACACTGCTGGCGGCCAAGGCTATCCTTCCAAAACAGCAGCCAAATCTGCCGAAGTGAAGCAGGATTTGACGAAACTGGAGCTGCCAAAGGCAACAATCACCTTGTATACAAAAGGTACGGAAGCTCAGAAGTCGTTTGACTTATTCAAGTATCTTACAGTTACACCTGAAAAAGTTGCACCTGAAAAATGGAAAAAAGAATGGATATACGATTTAAAAGCTCAGTTACAGTGGAAGAGCAGTAAGGCGAATATCGCTGATGTTAACTCGGACGGAGTCGTAACAGGCCTTAAACAAGGCTCGACAACCATCACAGTCACAAATAAAGACGATGAAAATGTGAAAGGCGAAGTCAATGTGCAAGTGATCGAGTTTGACGACAGATATTAAAAATAACCCCCCAGACACTGTGATCTGGGGGGTTATTTTATTCGGACGATTTAAACTCCGTTACTTGCTTCTTCTTCCCGACGGTCAAACCTACTTTCGAAACCCGCGGCAGACCGGCCTTCTGGTTCTCAAAGATTTTACTGTTATATTCAATAATCAGACGTGATTGATTCTCGGAGGTAACTTGCGTTTGATCATCCATTTGAATCTTTTCTACCTTTCCTGAAGCATTTCCCCGGATTGCATTTACCGTCAAATTCCCTTTGGCAAAAAAACCGCCATACACCCATAAGACCGAACCGACGCCATAAATCGTTGCATTGCTATCCGTATAGAAAAAAGCTTTAAGGATTGGGGGATTATCGTCATCAGTCTTTTTAGACGGATTAACTGGCTCAAAAGGCTTCTTAATATCTCTGAATGAATTTACGCGATAAATATCAATGGCACCTTTGGAAATAAGCACAAGCTCCTTTCCATCCAATCCTAGAATTGAGGCATCTACAATTTCCGTCGCGCCTAGCGTATAAATCGTCGCATCCATTTTCACTGTGTTATGAATGGATAAATTGCCTGTAACTAAAATGTTGGCTTTAATATTCACACCGTCTGCGCTTAAATTATTAATCGTTAAATCTCCATTTACAATGAACCAGCTGCTTTTATTTAGATTAACTTCGCCTTCCGGATTCTTGATCTGATCCGCATATTTCAATTGACTGAATACTTCGCCTCCATCTATCGTCAGATTGCCATTATACATCACCGTATCTACAAGCGGATTTGAAAACAAGTTGGCAAGACTGCTCTTACTTGCCTCATAATCAGCATGCTTCACAGTGTCAGCAGGATCAGGAGCCACTTCAGACAGCGGTTCCAGCACTTCCACTCCCTCTTGAAGCATAAAATCCGCCAGATTTTCATGGGATGCCAATTTATTCTTCACTTCCGTTCTTTGTACAGCGGCAGCCAGCGTGTCCGGGTCTTTCCCGATTGCCTGGATCATTTTATCCACGAAAGCTTCGTCTACTTCTATGCCGGCAAATTTGCTTTGGTCTTTGACATGAATATTTCCCGTATCCGTGCTTGTTAGCACATCTTTGATCGTTTTTACGCCTTCTCTCTCCTCCTCACTTATGCTTTTAAAATCGCTATTAGGGTTGCCTACACTTTCTACCGTATTACATTGCGGATTCGTTAGAGAGGTGGGGGAACTTACGCTTTCGCAGTAGTAGGCATTCAAACCATCGCCGGATGCACTCTTTTGAACGTAAGCACTCCCATCCAGTTTAGGGTATTTCGTTGGTTGATATAAGGGCACCCCAAGGTACAAATATTCCGCTTCATTTTTAACCTTTAAAGCTTCCCCCGCATAAATGTCACCGATAATGTAAGGGGAACCGTTTATCAACACTGTACCTTCCGAACCCATGGCATATTTCAAAGAATCAGGAAATGTGTCCAAGATCAAGTTCTGGGTTAGTCGGCGCGTAACATTATTTACAGTAGCTTCGGCTTCAATCGTAATTTTATAATTCAACGAGCTGTCTGTTCTATCATTTTTTTCGAAATAAATTCGATGTATTTTCCCTTTCGCCGTACCAACCTCTCTATCCAGCAAAGTGCTGGTGGAAATTCCATTAAGCCTATCTGTGATTTTGTTTAACCTCTGTTGGACTTCATCAATATTAACACCATCCTGGCTTTGAAAATCCGACATAATATAAGCGGCTGCTTCATTCAATGTCTTTTCCGCCAAATGTAAACTTTGAACATCCTTTTGCTTCGTCTCGGTTCTAGTTGCTCCGCCTATACTTGCACTTAAGACCGCCATGCCTAGCAGCGAAAAGATAAGCACCATGAACAAAACTAACAACAACGCGGAACCGCGTTCCTCGCGTACCATGTTACTCCCCCTTAAAACCCGAACTTGCTTTGCAGCGTGAGCTTGTGATCTCTGCCTTTTGAAGTTTGGCTCAATTCAAGCGTGACATTGATCAGCCCGTTGGTGCATCCGTTCGTGCAGCTGTTAATATGAATCAAGGAACCGCTCATAACACTGGACTTCAATTCGATGGCACTGCTTGCCGTCTTCTGATCGTTATATATGTAGACCTTATGATCCGAGCTATCAATAACGACGTGACGTTCTATTGTACGTTCGACAGATTGTTCTCCCGTTTTTTCTACTTTTTTCATCAGAATGCCTTTTTCGGTTTCATTGTTCGCGCTGAAATTTTCAACGGTTTCCGGGGCTTGTGTATAGAACTCACTCATGATCGCCGACATAATGATATCACCTTCGTCACGCAAGGAATTCTCGACATTTACCCGATCATAGGCCTTAAAACCAAAGTTAATCACCCCATAGATGGAACCGGCTATCAAAGAAAAAATGCTTAATGCGGCAATGAGCTCGATTAACGAATACCCCTTTTGCTCTTTGATGCTGTTAACGAATCGTCTCATTTGCAATATAACCCTCCACAATGACAGGTTTATTCCTTCCGTTATTCACGTTGCTATCTTTTACGGTGACTTCGATTTGAATGGGCAGCAAATAATCCGTCATCCCTTTTTTCACAGGATCATTCTTCAATTCCTTTGTTATATCTTCCTGATAGGAGACAGATATTTGATATTCAATATCGTTTACCTTTGGATTTAACACTTCCCAGAGCTTCATATTGGGATTAAGAAATAAATTTTGCAGATCTTTGGAATCACAAATATTGGGCGTACTGCAGTTTTTCGGAGAAATTTCCGGGTTATTATTCGGATTTATAAAATAATTATGAATCGTTGTAAAGTTCTGTTTCTCCATATAAAATAAAGCATTCCTCGCCAAATTCACCATGACCGTTTTGTTCTGATTCCCTTTGTTATAGGACATCGCGTTAATGAAAAACGCCATCATCGCCATGGAAGCCACAGACAAAATCACTGTCGCAGCCAAAACCTCAATCAGCGTAAAGCCCTCTTCGCGGGGTTCTCTTCTTTTCATCTTTATACTCCTATGATTCATCTTCTCATAATTAACGCAGCTGCAAATGCAGGACTATTGTACCATATTTTCGACTCCATACGGGGATATCCCTGCATAAAAAGTGACAAACAGGGCTCAATTTGTACTTGAGAAACGTTAACATGTACCTCGTCTCCTTAAAAAGGTATAATGATATCAACACCTTTTAAAGAAAAGGACACCAAGCATGAAGAATAAAAAAAAGGATCCCCGCGTCGTTCGCACTCATCAACTGTTAAGGAAAGCGTTGATTGAATTAATGGAGGAGCGGGATTTCGAACAAATTACCGTGCAGGATATCTCGGAACGCGCAACGGTCAAACGAGCGACGTTCTACTTGCATTTCGACGATAAGCAGGCTTTCGTCCAGCAGGTTATGGATGAGATATTGGAAGATCTCCATGAGCATATTTTTATCTCCGGAGAGAACGACCCCGAAGAATTCGATATGCTTAGCGGTAAAGCACATCCTAGCTTCGTTCGTTTGTTTCATCAAATTGCAGAAAATTTCAACCTCTACTATGCGCTGCTAGTTAGAAATCGGGTACCTTATTTCGCCGCCGCCTTACTGCAGGTCATTCATGAGTTCATCTCCAAAGGCGTCGATTTCACGGAACCGGATGACCGCAACTTAACAGCTACGAGGGAAATCGTCGTCAAATACGTCGAGTCAGCTTTTCTTGAGGTCATTATTTGGTGGGTCGCGAACAACATGCCTTATTCGGAAGAAGAGATAGCTGCTCATCTAATGAACCTCTCCATTCGAGGCCCTTACAAGCACATCCCCGAACGAAAGAGTCGAATATGAGTCTATGCCTATGGCAAAAAGCCGCTCACTTATGTCTCCATAAATGAGCGGCTTCTTTATTCATACAATGTGCCTAGCAATTACAACGCAGTCCATCCGCCATCAATAACAAGCTCCGAACCAGTCATAAAGCGAGATTCGTCGGAAGCCAGGAAAAGAACACCGTACGCCACATCTTCAGGTTTCCCGAAGTAAGGAAGCTGTGTAAACGTTTGGTAATATGGAATGGCGTCTTTCATCGAAGGCTCCGTCATTGGTGTTACGATAATACCGGGGTGCACGGAGTTGACGCGAATGTTTTGCTTCGCATATTCCACCGCGGCAGCTTTCGATAAAGCACGAAGTGCGCCTTTCGCTGCTGTATAAGGGCTTGATCCCGCCATACCAACGATACCGCCGATTGAAGAGATGTTAACAACAGAGCCTGCACCGGCTTTTTGCATTTCAGGTATAACATATTTCATCCCCAGCACACATCCGGACAAATTGATATCCATCACGCGATCCCACTCGCTCATCTCGATATTGGCGATTGTTTTCGTCGATGAGATGCCCGCGTTATTCACGAGAATGTCCACTCTGCCGAAACGGTTAACCGTTTCTTGCACAATCTGCTTCCACTCTTCTTCCGAAGCGACGTTATGTTTGAAACCGATGGCTTCGCCGCCGCTTTCGTTAATCTCACGGATGACTTCCTGCAGAACATCATCCTTAATATCCGTTCCTACAACTTTAGCGCCTTCTTGGGCAAAAAGCTTCGCTTCCGCAGCCCCCATGCCTAATGCTGCTCCTGTAATTATCGCTACTTTTCCACTTAAACGTCCCATATGATATCCTACCCTTCTTTAATAGATTTGAAATAAAACCCGTGCACTTTCAATTATGTGTAAGTCAGGAACCTACTTGCATTATACAACATAATATTTAATATGTGAAGTTTTTGTCATGATGTAAATTAAGTCAATCAAAATAAATTGACTCCACTGGATGGGTTAGGCGCTCCAAAATCAAAAAAGCCTCGCTCCGGAGCAAAGCTCTTAAACCTTATACATACGGCGGGTCCCACGCCTTTTTATCCCACCCCAGCGTGTCGCTGATCACGTTCATGTCACGATCCAGCTGGACGTTAACGCCGAACGGCAGCTTGCGTTGATGCCAGAACCGGACGTCGCGCCACTGCACTTCGTAGCCGTCCGTTTTCTCGGTCCAGCACACGTGGATACGCTGAGCGAAGTGCAGGAAAGCGCGAACGCCATCCGTGGCCATCGTAGCCTGCACAATGGGATGTGACTGTTCGTGAGTATAGTCAATTTTACTGTATTCAACTTGGGTCACGACGGAGCCATCCCGAATTTCCCCCAAGAAAAATCGTGTATCGCTTTCGATGACGAATTGCCAACGAAACCAACTAAGGCTGGGAATGAGGTGGCAAATGCCATCTTCCAGCTCCAATTCCTTTTTGACCAGCTTGATATATCGTTTGCGTTGTTCGCTTCGGATGGCAATGTAGAAAAAGGTCACCGCATAAATCAGCGCGAACATCTCTCCAATATAAAGCCCCCCGCTGCCGTGCCAGACGAATATCCAAATAAGTACGCCCATCGTATGCAAGGCAAACAAGAAAGGCTCGTAGAGGCAAAGTGTGTCGAGATGGTGCCATTTCGAGGAAAACGGTCGAAGGCATTGTACGCCATACACGTTAAATAAATCCAAAAACACATGAAACACGACAGCCAGAAAGATCCACACATACATACTAAACCAATGCTCCCAAACACCGAAAATGGCGGCAAGCGGCAAACCGAGCACAATCGGCCAGATGAATAGGGCCGGCAAGGAGTGGGTAATTCCACGATGAACACGCACATAGTTCGAGTATCCTTTCATTCTCGCCACCGCATCGAAATCCGGGGCATGCGAACCGATGAGCGTCCCTGCAAGTATGGCATGAGTCAAGTTCGGATCTTGCGATACGGCGGGTACCAAACAGGCGAGTCCTGCCAAGGTGACGCCGAACAATAAGTGGCTTCCTGTATCCATGTATCAATCACCAGTCCTTTGTCTTATGTGTGCGTTATCCCGCTTCTGATGATGTCGTTTGAACGACATTTGCCAACTGGTTTTCCTCCCACCGTTCATGCACATTGAACCAATAGAACCAAGAATCCGGCTGCTCGCGAATGACCTTCTCCATAAATCCGTTCAACAGCAGATTCGCCTCGGCGCGTGCCATACGCCCGGTATGTTCAACATGCAGATCGACAGGCGAACCAAAGACGAGCCTGTGGTTAAATCCCTTTACACGATGTCCATAAAAAGGCACGACCGGAATTCGAAGCTCAAGCGCCAGCATTGCCGCACCCTCCGGCGTACGGGTCAGCCTCCCGAAGAGCCGGGATAAAGGAAACGAAGCGCGCCAGAAATCTCCGAGCAAAAAGACGACCCCTCCCCCCTGCAAATGCTTCTTTAAGGTCCGGTACAGCTCCAGAGGAGGTACGCTGTCATAATCCAGCCCTTTACAACCCATGGCGGCAAACTTTAAATATAGCGGTCTAAGCTCCGGGCTTCCCGCTGATGCTACCGTGATGCAATCGTATTTCCGGGTCAAATACCAATAGTAGTAAAAAAAATTGCCAACATGCGGCGAATAGACGATGAAGCCCTTCTCCTTCGAGCGCTTCCGGGCCTCTTCAAGATGCTCCTCGCCCTGCACAAGGAATTTACGTGCTTGCAGTTTTTTCAAACGACTGGATAAGAACAGAATTTCAAAAAGCGTAAACACGATATTTTTTACATATTGTCTGGAAATCGCGTTCGTTGCACGTATCGGCATGTCTCCAAGCAAATCTGCGATATTTTGATTCACGCGTATCAGAAAGCGATTACGCAAAGCAGCATAACCGACATAGGAAAAGAGTGAGCAAACCGCCTGCAGCATCCATAGCGGAACGAATCCAAGTATTTTTTCAATACGAGCTAATTTTTGATCATCTGATGTTAGTTGCGCGATCCACTCATACAAAGCAAATCCTCCCTGCCTAAACGTTTAAGAAATGGCGTTTATACCGCCGCGTAACCCGCTCTTTTTCCAAAACAATAAAAAAGTCAACGGTTTCGAACAGCTCATCGTATGCCGGATCTCCGCCTATTTCTGCGCCGAGCCATTGATAGCCCTTCATGAGCGGGGGAAGCTTGCGGAACACTTCTTTCTCATTACACTCGCCCTCTAATCGGGCCAGACCCGGTATGCGGTGCGTTGATAGCGGTTCAATGCCGTAACGATCCGTTATCACCTGTTTCTGAAGCAGCATCGTATAAATTAAATTCAAATCCTCCAAATTGCTCATATGCACGCTTGCGCAGCCAATTAGATGGGTATAATTTCTCTCGGTAATATAACCGGCAATTCCTTCCCAAAGAAGCTGAATCGCTTTTCCGCCGCGGTATTCCGGAGCAATGCAGCTGCGGCCTAATTCAAGCGTTTGTTTTTTATACTCGGCATACGCCGCTAGATTAAACTCGGTTTCCGAATAGAAGCCGATGCCGCTTAGGGCACGATCTCCTGGAAGCAATCGGTAAGTACCTACGACCTGATCGGTGTCCAGGTCTGTCACAATGAGATGATCGCAGTATGCATCATAGGCGTCTTTTTCAAGACCTTCCTCATTAAGCATTCGCATGTTTTTTTCTTCTTGGGCGAAAACCTGATACCTGAGTCGCATGGCCTGCTCAATTTCACGTGCGCTGCCTGCAAGCTTAACCATAAGTTTGGCCTGCTGCGGCGCTGTATTCAGAAGTGGTCCATTCATCTTCCTCACGCCTCTCCACTGGATTCTCTCACTTTCATGGTAGCAGAGGTTTATTATGGGGCCGTTTTCGTGTTGTTAAGCTTTTGTAATATTTTGAATATATAAAATAAAAAGGCTCTCGTCTGTAGGACGAAAGCCTTTTTTCGCTTATTGGAGCCAAAAATAAATGGGAATGAATAAAATGGATGTCATAATGCTGCAAAGCGCCATGGATAACCCTGCAAAAGCGCCCTGCTGTTCCGAATCCTTGACAACCTTAGCCGTACCTATCCCGTGAGCGGCCGTACCTAAAGCAATCCCGATCGAGATGTCATCCTTAATCTTCAACCAGTTTAAAAGCTGTGTGCCAAACATACTGCCGAACAGCCCCGTCATCGTCGTTAGAACAGCCGTTAATTCAGGAATCGCACCTAAGCGCGTGGCAATTTCAATTGAGATCGGTGAGCTAACCGACTTCGGCAGCATGCTGAGGATAATCGATTCGCTTCCGCCCAATAGTCCCACAATAGCTGCGCTTGACACGATGCCGGTAATTGAACCTGCCAAAACGCTAACCATAACCCGCTTTAAATTGGAACGGATCAAGGCTCTGTATTTATACAGCGGGACACCTAAAGCGACAGTTGCCGGTCCGAGCAGTAGTGTCAGCATATCCGCGCCCCGTTTAAAGTCATCAAATGGAATTCGAAAACCGACTAGAATTAGAATAATAAGTCCTGTGCAAACGAAAAGCGGATGCATAAACCGCCATCGCTGATAAAGAACATTGGCCAAAGCATAAATCAGAACACTAAGCGACAAGCCAAATAAAGGATGCTGCAGCATGCTACCCGCCATACTTTTCCCCTTCCTTGCCAAGCTTAGAGGAAATCCATCCTGTTGCGATAAGAACGACGGCTGTCGCACCGACAATTCCACCGCAGATGGCTACCAAATTCGCGCCTATAATAGGAAGAAACAGTAGAATTCCTACCGTATAAGGAATAAAAAAGAGCATCATATGCTTCGTCAGCATCATTGCCGCGTCTTCCACCCATTCCAGTTTGACGAGCTTAGCGAACAAAGCCGCAGTAAAGAGGATGAGCCCGATCACGTTGCCGGGTAACGGCAGGTGCAGGCCCATTTGGATCACATACCCTATGAAATTAAATCCTAGCAATATGGCAAAACCTAGCATGACTTCTCCTTTTCCGCTCAAACCAGCCTCATCCGGAGTCTTTATAAGCATTTCTTATTTCTCTTAACATAACATAAAAAATCGAGGACATAAAGATAGAAAGCAGTATTTCCGCCCCTGTAATCCCCATACCTTCACCTCAATTTTGATGCCTTTTTGGATAGTGTATGAAAAAGATCGGCGAAAATGACTGCCTGGAATTGAATATTATTTGTGACATTGTGGAATTGTATAGTAGGATCACCATCATATCGAAAAGGAGGGGAATCAATGCCATGGCAAAACCGGATAATCGGGAAAACAACCCGGCGCGTCTGCAAAATGCAATCGACCATACAAAAGCGAACTTGCGAGAAGCTGAAGATTATTTAGACGAACACGCCGAAGAAATAACTTCTGAAGATAGACAAAGCATTGAAGCCAAGAATCAACGTCGCAAACAAAGCATTAGCGGCTTCATAGAAGAAAAGAAAGACGAACAAAACCGATAAAAGGAAAAGGGGCTGCCTCGGAAGTAGAACATTCTACTTGTCATGAGACAGCCTCTTTCCTTCTTTCACCCTTTGCGCGGCACCTCAAAACTCCAGAAGTCCTTCGCAATATGACTGTTGCTGTGAATATGCTGCGCCTCTTGCAGCAATTCAAGCACAGCGTCTCCTTGATAGCGCGAGCTGATATGCGTCATAATCAAAGCATTTGCGCCCGCTTCCTGCGCGATCCGCGCCGCATCCGTCGATGTCGCATGATCGAAGGAATAGGCCAGCTCCTGCTTGTCCATGGCGAATGTCGCTTCATGAACGAGCACATCGGCGCCGCGCGCCAAAAGCTGGGCTCCGCTGCAGTAGCGGGTATCGCCGAGAATGACGACGATCCGTCCGGGAATCGGCGCGCCCAGGAAATCGGCGCCATGGAGCGTGCGCCCATCTTCAAGCTCAACCGTTTGCCCTTGCTTGAGCTTCCCATAGACCGGCCCGGCCGGGATGCCAAGCGCCGCAAGTTTATCCTGCATCAGTTTGCCGGGCTGATCTTTCTCAATGACCCGATAACCGAAGCACTCGATGCGATGTTCCAAACGAGCGGTCTCCACCAAGAAGGTTTCGTCTTCAAAGATAAGCCCTTCTTCCTCGATTTCCACAATATGCAGCGTATAGGTCAAATGTGCGCCGCTGACCTCCAGCGCCGTGTCCACGAACCGTTTAAGCCCCGGCGGCCCATACATCGTAAGCGGCGTATCACCGCCCAAATAAGAGCGGCTCGTTAACAATCCCGGCAATCCGTACAGATGATCGCCATGCAAATGTGTAATGAACAGCTTCTCGGTTCTTCCGAGTTTTACGGGAGAGTTCAAAATTTGCTGCTGAGTCCCTTCTCCACAGTCAAATAACCAATAAGTTCCGCGTTCATCCAGCAAGTTAAGCGCAATCGATGTCACATTGCGTTGTTTGGAAGGCATTCCTGCCCCCGTTCCCAAAAAATATAGTTCCACGTTCTAAACTCCAATCTATCTGAAAATCGCTGGTCGCAGCACGGAAAGCGAGGACACTGCCGAACATGGATGTTCGAGCAAGCTGCCTCGCTTTGCGCTTAGACCTTGTTAGCCTACGTTGAAATAACGTGCTTCTTTGTGAGCGAACACAATGGCCGAAACCGATGCTTCCGGCTCCATCATGAACGACTCCGTCAATTCGACGCCGATATCTTCAGGCTTCAGCAGGTTGAACAGCTTCGCCTGATCCTCGAGATTCGGACATGCCGGATAGCCGAAGGAGAAGCGTTGTCCAGTGTATTTCGCTCCGAATCGCTCTTGCATCGTCATATCCACACGATCCGCGATACCCCAAACATCCCGCATAATATGATGGATACGTTCCGCGAAACCTTCCGCCACTTCCAAGGCCGTCGCTTGAAGCGCGTGAGATTTCAAATAATCCCCGTTGTCGCGCCATTCCTTAGCCAACTCATTGATATTATGCCCTGCTGTTACAAGCAGGAAACCCACATAATCCATTTGACCGCTCTCCACGGACTTCAAATAGTCTGCAAGGCACAGATACGGCTCTTTGTCTTGGCGCGGGAACGTGAAAGTTTCCAGCACTTTGCTGTGATCCTGCGGATCGTAGACGATAACGTCGTTTCCGCTTGATTGTGCAGGGAAGAAGCGGTACATCCCGTGCGCTTTAATAATCCCGTTATTTTGAGCTGCATATAGAATCGAATCGACCGTATCCTTCAGCTGCAGCGCTTTCGTATCCTTATCGCCCAGCAGCTGCTCAACTTTCCCTTTCAAGCCGAGATGATGACCTAGCAGCATCTGCATGTTAACATAAGGCATGAGATGGCTGATCGGATAGTCCCTCATAATATGACGCTCCGTGTCCTGAGGCACTTGTACAGGCAAATCCTTGGACACAGCGGACGAGCTCACGCGAGTCAGCTGCGGCAGCTTCTCTTCCTTCTTCCCTGTATCCATCACATCGGATTCCAAGCTATCTCTCAGCTCTTGAATGAGTCGCTGCCGTTGTTCAGGATCGCTCAACCGGTTGGCTATATCCAAACCGTCCATCGCATCCTTCGCATAGAGCACCACACCTTCATATTCCGGCTGAATGCGTGTTTTGGTGAATTTGCGTGTCAGCGCGGCGCCACCGACGAGAATCGGCACATCTACGCCTGCCGTACGCAAATCCTGCGCGGTTACAACCATTTGCTGTGCGGATTTAACCAGCAGACCCGATAATCCGATCGCATCTGCCTTTTCTTTGCGATACGCTTCAATAATTTGCTCTGGCGGTACTTTAATCCCGAGGTTTACAATCTTATAACCGTTGTTCGAGAGAATAATTTCTACCAGATTTTTGCCGATATCGTGTACGTCGCCTTTTACGGTAGCCAGGATGATTTTGCCTTTGACGGCTGATTCCGACTTCTCCATAAATGGTTCCAAGAAACTAACCGAAGCTTTCATCACCTCGGCGCTTTGCAGAACTTCGGCCACGATCAATTCATTGTTGTTGAAGAGACGGCCAACTTCCTCCATCCCCTTCATCAGCGGCCCATTAATGACTTCAAGCGGCGAATAGGTTTGCAAGGCAATTTCCAAATCCGGAATCAGCCCTTCTTTCGTCCCTTCAACCACATAAGAGCCGAGTCTTTCTTCCAGAGACAGATTCGAAATCTTCTCTTTCTTCTCGACTTTCTTCTCGCGGAAATGAGCGACGAAGTTTGCTAACGTCTCGTCATTCGTATTGTAGATCAATTCCTCGGCCAGTTGACGCTCTTCCTCCGAAATCGAGGCATAACGCTCCAGCTTCTCTGTATTCACGATTGCGTAATCGAGACCCGCTTTCGTACAATGGTACAAATAAACCGAGTTCAACACTTCGCGGCCGGCATCCGGCAAGCCGAAGGAAATATTGCTTAAGCCAAGAATCGTCTTCGCTCTCGGATATTTCTCTTTAATCAATTTAATCCCTTCAATCGTTTCCACGGCGGAACCGATGTACTGCGGATCGCCTGAACCTACAGGGAACATGTTCGGATCAAAAATGATATCCTCAGGATTCATCCCGTATTTCTCAGTAAGCAGCTCATACGCGCGCGTTGCCACTTCAATCTTCGCTTCACGCGAGACAGCCTGCCCGCGCTCGTCAATGAGAATACAAACAACGGCTGCCCCATATCTATGGATGAGCGGCAAAATCCCTGCGAATTTCGTCTCGCCATCCTCCAAGTTAATGGAGTTGATAATGGCTTTGCCTTGCGAATACTTGAGGCCAAGCTCAATAATGTGGTCATAGGTCGAGTCGATCATCAAAGGCACTTTCACCTTTTTGACGACCTGCTGCATGAACTCTTCTATTGCATAAGCTTCATCAATGTCTGTATCCTGCAAATTGATATCGATGACGTGAGCACCGTTCTTCACTTGATTACGGGCGATTTCGGAGCCTTCTTCAAATTTGCCCTCTTTAATCAGGCGTTTGAATTTACGCGAACCCGAAATATTCGTACGTTCCCCGACCATGATCGGCCGGTTTTCAGGCTCGATAAATAACGTTTCAATGCCTGAAACTGCGGGTAAATGAGTACCGTATTCCGTTCTTGGCTTAAACTGGCTCAGCGTCTCGGCCATGGCACGAATGTGATCAGGCGTCGTTCCACAGCAGCCACCGGCAATATTCAGCCAGCCCTGCTCGGCAAATCCGGCCATTTTCTTCGCCAATGATTCCGGCGATTCATGATAATGTCCGTTCTCGTCAGGCAATCCGGCATTCGGATAACAACTGATCGCCGTTTCCGCAATGTCCGATAGCGTCCGAATATGATCCCTCATAAATTCCGGACCTGTCGCACAGTTCAATCCCATCGAGATCGGCTTCAGATGTTCGAGTGAAATATAGAACGATTCAATATTCTGACCCGCTAAGGTTGTTCCCATCGGTTCAATCGTGCCCGAAATCATAATTGGCAGCTCAAAGCCCAACGTCTCAAAAGCTCTGCGAATACCGATGCTTCCTGCCTTTACATTCAACGTATCTTGGGAAGTTTCTAAAAGGATGGCATCTACCCCTGCTTCGCACAAAGCTAAAGCTTGCTGGTAATAGCTCTCTTCCAGCTGATCGAACGTAACGCCGCCCGTTACTGACAATGTTTTGGTCGTTGGTCCCATCGCACCTACGACATAACGCGGCCACTCCGGCGTTGAATATTTATTTGCAGCTTCAATAGCCAGCTTGGCTGCTGCAAGATTCAGTTCACGGTGACGATCTTGTAAATCGTATTCGGCAAGAACGACACTTGTTGTACCAAATGTATTCGTTTCTATCATATCCGCGCCTGCGGCGAAATAAGCTTCATGAATCTTACGGATCACATCCGGGCGTGTTACGCATAAAATTTCATTACAGCCGTCTAAATCATCGCCTCCGAAATCATCAGCGGTTAAGTTCTCCTGCTGAATCATCGTACCCATGGCGCCATCGAGAATCATGATTTTTTTCTTTAGCTGCTCTTGAATCGGTGGTTTGGACATGAAATGACTCCCTTTCGACTTATCCTAAAGCGATAGAAAATAAAAAATCGACAAATTATGTTAAGATTTAGTGTAACAGAATACGGCTTCTATGAAAAGAATATGAATTATAATAAATACCTATCGGTTTTATCGGATAAATTTATGTTACCTCATCGACAGCTCACCTGATTTACACTATAATACAAGTATATTTACTTAGAAAGAGGGATGCTCCATGGCGCAAATTAGAATTCGCAACACCAACGAACGAATCGAAGGCGAAGAACAAGTCAAAGCCTTCTTGGATAGCCAAGCTGTCGTTTATGAACACTGGGATGCCAATAAGCTTCCTGAAGCCCTTCGTGAGAAATTCGTGCTTAGCGATGAAGAGAAAGCGGAAATCATAAGCACTTATGAGCCGGAAATCCGTGATTTAGCCGCAAGACGCGGTTATGAAATTTGGGATGTTATTTCCCTTTCCGACGCTACGCCGAACATCGAAGAGCTGCTCAAGAAGTTTGAGCAAGTTCATACGCACACTGAAGATGAAATTCGTGCCATCGTTTCAGGTAAAGGCATTTTCATCATTAAATCCGAAGAAATCGGCTATTTCGATGTTGAGCTTGAGCCGGGCGATGTGATCTCCGTTCCTGAGAACACGAACCACTTCTTTACATTGATGGACAATCGCCAAATCGTTGCCGTTCGTCTTTTTATCGAAAAAGATGGATGGGTTGCTTATAACGTAGATGACCCTGCATTCATTAAAGCTTAATCAATCCTTTTAGACAAAAGCCCAACAGCGCTGGACGAATCGTCCTGTCAGCCGTTGGGCTTTTCATTATGCCGTATTAAGCATTTGCGATAATCGGTAAAATTTCTTGCAAGCGAGATACTTCGAAGGCTGGGACAATCTCGTCTCCGCTTTGCAGCCCATGATGATTGATCCAAATATTGCGCATGCCTACACGTCCGGAACCAAGAATATCCGTCGTTAATTTATCGCCGATCATGATTCCTTCTTCCGCCTGAATGCCCAACAGCGCTAAAGCATGATGGAAAATTGAAACATCCGGCTTGCCTACGCCAAATTCACCTGAAATGACAATATGATCAAAGTAGGAAGAGATAGCTGGAACGCCGGCTAACTTTTCTTTTTGCAGATCTGGCGAGCCGTTCGTTAGAAGGAGCAGCTTGTAGCTTCCTTTCAAAGTATCGAGAACACGGAACGTTTCCTCATACACGAAAGGACGCTTGCGGCGTTCTGCAGGAAAAAGCTCTCCGAGCTTATAGCCTAGCTCCGGATCTTCGATCCCGAGTGAACGAAGCCCGCGAGTCCACGATTCTGTTCGATAGCCAGGTGCCAACTTCTCCAGCTTGCGAAAATTCTCATCTTCACCTTGCGTAAAATTGGCCCAAAGTCCTTCAAACGGGTTAATGCCAATCATTTTCGTAAACGCAAACGTTTCATAAGATTCGTATAAAGCACGAGCTTCCTTACGAACAGCTGCTTCCAGCTCTTCTGGATTCACTGCCGCGTGTTTGGCTGCTTCCGCACAAGTCGCTTCAAAAGCTTCCTGCACACTACGGTCATCCCAAAGCAGCGTATCGTCCAAATCAAAAAGTACAGCCTTCAACGTCATCATTCATTTCCCCTTTGAATGTTGTCTCTATGTGAAATCGCAATTACTCTTCGTCCGTAAACTTGATGGAATCAAGTTGAACTTTAAGATTGCCACGGAAAGCCTCAATATATTTTTTTCGCAGTTCGTTGCGTTCATCGATTTCCTTATCCGTTAAACCAACGGTTTTCGCTTTGCGAGCAAGCTCGTTGATACGCTCGATGTTCTTCTCCATACTGTCACTCATAATGATCCTCCAGTTCAAAAATTCAATATGAGTATTACTTTGCCATCCCTCTAGTAGAATGTCAAGAAAACAGCAAAAAGAGACATAGGATCTTCCCCCAGCCTCTCTTCGTCTCTGTGTCTATGTTATTCAGTCATGTTGGCTGAAGTTTATGGGAGTAATAGAACTTGTCCTTCTTGTAGGGAACTAGTTGTCAAATGATTCTTCTTCTTCACCTTATCCATATAAGAACGAATGCTGTCTCCATCCTTCTTATGCTCTGCTGCAATGTCCCACAGCGTATCGCCTGCTTGAATGACGACTTGTTCTTGAACGGCGGCCTTAGAAACCGTTGGAGCAGCTGCATTGTTGTTTGTCGGAGAAGATGAAGCCGCATAAGCCTGCACCATGGCTCCAAATGAGAACACCGTTCCCAATATTGCGGCTATAAATAGGAAACGAATGAAAGCTTTCGTATATCGTTTATTTGATGTCATCCCTTTGGATGCGGCCGTAGTTCTATGAGGTGTGCTTGAATTGTTAGTGTGTGAGTAAGCCATGTACATGAGTAATCATCCCCCAAACATTTGTTCTGTTTTTAGAATAACACGAACATATGTTTGAGTCAATGCAAATCTCGAACTTATGTTTGTACGAACTCGGGTTCTATGTTATACTTTGGGTAATGATTCCCAGTATTGGAGTGATAACTATTGAGTAAGATTTCGCAGCGTCAACAAGCTATTTTGGAATACATTAAGAACGAAGTGAAAGATAAGGGTTACCCGCCTTCCGTACGCGAAATCGGCGAGGCCGTTGGACTAGCCTCCAGTTCAACCGTTCACGGGCATTTGGAACGTCTTGAGAAAAAAGGATTAATTCGTCGAGATCCTACAAAGCCTCGTGCCATCGAGATTTTAGGTTTGGACGGTGCTGAAACTCATTTCGCTGTCTCCGTTGCGCGCGTTCCGCTCGTAGGTAAAGTAACCGCTGGGGTGCCGATCACGGCAACAGAGAACATTGAAGACTACTTCCCTCTTCCGGTCAGCATGGTAGGAGATAACAACGTGTTTATGCTGAGCGTTATGGGCGACAGTATGATCGAAGCCGGTATTCATAATGGAGATTATGTCATCGTCAAGCAGCAGCAAACTGCGAACAACGGAGACATCGTTGTCGCGATGACGGAAGACGATGAAGCAACGGTCAAACGTTTCTATAAAGAAAAGGACCACATTCGTCTGCAGCCGGAAAACTCAGCATTAAAGCCGCTCTTATTGAAAAACGTCACCATTCTTGGCCGTGTCATCGGATTGTTCCGGGATATGTAACAGGTATGCATAAAGCACCGAAAGGACTTTGTCCTTCGGTGCTTTTTTAGCTTCTATTGTGCGGAGTGAGTTGTGCGTGCTCGGGAGACGGCTTCTTTAACGGCAGATAGTGGTACGCGGTGCTAAGGAGGGAGAACAGTGATCCGCTATTTTGGTGAAAACCAGGGATTTGATTGTTGGGAGGGAACTACTGACCTCTATTTTGCTGTTGTCGGCGGAAATGCAGGTCCCGGAGGCAAATAAGCCCCTGTAGTTCCGCTCATAGTGAGAAACAGGCAAAACGGGCACAAATAAAGCCTTGTAGTTCCCAAAACAACAATTTGTCTCAATAAGTACGTTATAGCAACATTTGCAAGCCATCATACGTTAATCTAAAAAAAGCCATCACACGGAGGTTATCCAATTGAAACTACACTTGGTCATATTTCTTGTTATTTCAGTGCTGTTAACCGCATGCAAGTCCAACGAACAGCCGCCTGCATTAACGAGCAAGAAACTGTATGAGCTTTATCCCGGTGATCTTACGAAAGTGGATACTATCGAAATCCGCAGCGGCTCCACCGGTGAGCTCAAAACATTTACGGAACGAGACCAGATTCAGCCTTGGATCCAAAACGTTCGAGATATCACCTTCGTGCCCGATCCGAATCAAGAAGGCCGGGTAGGATTTCTCTATAACGTTTCATTTTCCGAAAACAAACAGGTCAAGTTAAGCTTTTCTACGAACAGCAGCGGCGGTCATTACTATTTGTACAATGAAGATTTAAAAAACAGCTTTCAAACTTTATTTGATAGCAAATAGCACATAGCAGTTAAGTTTAAGCTAAAATGCTAACGCCCAATTGCCTCCACCGAAAATAGGCTCAGTAGAACCATCTTGCAGAACGCCGTCAATCTCAAGATCGGCAGTCCCAATCATGAAATCAACATGAATCAGACTCGTGTTCCCGCCATGCGCTTTCAGCACTTCGCTGTTCATAGTGGCCCCATCTTTGATATTAATCGGATAGCAACTGCCTAAAGCCAAATGACAGGATGCATTCTCATCGATGCCCGTGTTATAAAAAATACGATTCATATTAGAGATCGGCGAATCATATGGAACAAGCGCAACTTCACCCAAGAAACGAGCACCTTCGTCCATATCCAATAACCGAGCCAAATGTTCATAACCGACTTCCGCCTTATACTCCACCACTTTTCCATCCTCGAATCTGAAGGAAAACCGATCAACTAACGCTCCATTGATATTGAGCGGCATCGTGCTGGATACTGTTCCGTGAACACCCGTCCGTTTCGGCATGGTAAAAACTTCCTCAGTCGGCATATTGGCAACGAATCGAATCCCGCTTGCATTCGCTTTATCTCCGCCGAGCCAAATATGGCCTTCTGGCAGCTCCACACGCAAATCGGTCCCCGCAGCGCGGTATTGAAGAGCGAAATATTGTTTCTCGTTCAACACTTTGCGGATACGCTTCAACTGCTCAATATGAGCTCGCCATGCGCTCACCGGGTCATTGTCATACACGCGATTGAACCGGAAAATAGCGTCCCACATCGCATCCACCCGCTCTTCTTCAGGAAGATCCGCATAAACTTTGGAAGCCCATGCGGCGGTCGGCGCTTTAATCAAGCACCAACTGAATGTGCTTGTTCTTACGTATTGTTGGTACTTTGAACGAGCAGTCGCCATGGCCTTAGATGCTCTTGAGATGATGCTCGCATCAATTCCGGCATACAAGTCCGGGTCAGGAACTTTAATGTTCAACAAGGCTCCGCCATTCTCAACAAAACGTTCCAGCATATCGGTGTACCACACGGGATAATAGTCAAGAGCGTCGTCATGGGCTGACTCCAACCGAGTGCGCGTTATGACGTCATCCTGCCAATTGACCTGCACATAGTTAGCCCCGGCCTCATAGGCTTTTTTAACGATGAGTCTCGTCAAATCCAAACATTCCATTGGCGACTCAATCATTAGGTCCTGACCTTTGGTCAAATTAACTCCGATTTTCACTACTAATTCAGCATATTTTTCCAAGTTCGTTATGAAGTTGTCCATTCGCTGTCTTCTCCTTCGCATGAAAAAGCCCATCAGTTCAGGCAACTCCTGGCCACTGACGGGCTTTCGTATCTAGTTGTTTAAACGCTGCAGATTCTCTTAATACAGGGAGAGATACTGATCACTTTCCCATTGGTGAACTTGTGTGGGTTCAAGTACTATAGTTCCATAATATAATAATATGCTACTAAATACCAGCAAATAAACGCCTAGCCCATTTTTGTATTTCATGTTGATTTCTATAATGTAAAATATTTTGGGGCATTTTAGGTGCAATTATGGGGGCGCTCAGTGAAACCCAAAGGGTTAAGTCACTGTTCTGTAATGTCCATTTTAGACGTTAATCGCAAATAAGCGGACTTCTTCATCTGTACCCTCATATCGGATCATGCTTTCAAAACGCATCCCTAGTTTTTCTAATAGTTTGGCCGAAGCATGATTATCTTCAGTGGTAATAGCCACAATGCGTTTTAACGCTAAAACGGATTGCGCATAACTCATCACTGCGGAAGCAGCCTCAAAGGCGTATCCTTTTCCCCAGAACTTAGGAAGAAAAGCAAATCCAACATCTACATCTTCTAAGAAATCTCTTTTTACCAATCCACAGATGCCGATCGGAATGCCTCCATCCTTCAACTCTGTCAAATAAAACCCGAAGCCCAAACGGGCATACATTTTTAGAGCTCCGTTTAAAATATAGTCCCGCGCGTCATCGATGGTTCTCACGCCTCTATCGCCTATGTACTGGATCCAAGAAGGATCGTTCAATAGTTCAAGGATAAAACTCGCATCCTCAATGGATTGTTGACGAAGAATCAGCCGTTCTGTTTCTAGTACTTTCAAGGTAACTGCCCCCAAACGCTTAAATAGGATATGTATAATCATAACAAAAAAAGCGACTCCGTAACCCAAGAACACACTTTCTTTGCTGCTTGGCGGCAGCCTATTATAAGGTGTTATTGAGCCATAGTATCCGTCCCTCAATGAATACCGTTTTCATGTCTGGGATAACCGATATCAACCTAATCTCGAATCTTTTTGAATTACCTTTTTCTATTAATTCTTTCCATCGACCTATAATACTCGTCTGGATCATTTTGTTTAGATCCTTCAATAAAGTTAAGTATTTTTAAAAAAGCTAAACCTGCAAATATTAAAATAAATGGAATCATATAAATCGAAAAGCCAAAGACGATCGTATATACAACAATTAATACCACTATCAATAATATTACCCAAAACCACTTTTTCACAGGAACCCCCCACCTTGAAACAACTTCAGTAACTTTTTGAACTACGTAATAGGATGTTGATTACAAAGGAATCATTAAGCTGTATTACTATCCTATAATACCATATTTAGGAAAGATCCGTTTCTAAAATTTATCACAAATATTGTGATCAATGTATCAAAAAAAGCATGAACTATGGTTTTCCGAAAGTGCGTATCAAAACATCTTCCCTGAGGACGCAAAAAAGAAAAACCCCCAACGCTTAGAGCGCCGAGGGCTTCATCGATTAATACAGGGACAAATACTGATCTCTTTCCCATTGGTGAACTTGTGTACGATACATATCCCACTCGATTTCTTTAAGCTCATAGAAGTGAGATAATGCGTGTTCCCCAAGTGTGTCACAAATTACTTCATCACGCAGCAGCTCGTCCAATGCGTTCTTCAAATTCAGAGGCAAGCTTGGAATGCCTTGGCTTTCTCTTTCCTCGTCCGTCATCACATAAATGTTGCGATCGGTCGGAGGAGGCAGCTGCATTTTGTTCTTAATGCCATCCAGCCCGGCAGCAAGCATGACAGCAAGTGCCAAATACGGATTCGCAGCCGGATCCGGGTTGCGCACTTCTACACGCGTGCTTAAGCCGCGGGAAGCCGGAATGCGGATCATCGGACTGCGGTTGCTCGCGGACCATGCCACATAGCAGGGCGCTTCATAACCGGGAACGAGACGTTTATAGGAGTTAACGGTAGGGTTCGTAATCGCCGCAAAAGAACGTGCATGGCGAAGCACACCTGCCATATATTGTCTGGCAACATTACTTAAACCTAACTTATCGCTTTCGTCATAAAATGCATTGACATCGCCTTTGAACAAGGATTGATGACAGTGCATACCGGAACCGTTCATGCCGAACAAAGGCTTAGGCATGAAGGACGCATGCAAACCATGCTGTCTGGCAACGGTTTTGACAACGAGCTTGAACGTTTGGATTTGGTCAGCCGCTTTAATCGCATCTGCGTATTTAAAGTCGATCTCATGCTGACCAGGAGCCACTTCGTGATGGGAAGCTTCGATTTCAAAGCCCATTTCTTCGAGCGTCAACACGATATCACGGCGGCAGTTTTCGCCAAGATCCATCGGCGCCAAATCAAAATATCCGCCTTGATCGTTAAGCTCCGTCGTCGGATTGCCTTTCTCGTCGGTTTTGAACAAGAAAAACTCCGGCTCAGGACCTACGTTCATTGCCGTATAACCCATCTCTTCCGCTTGTTTCAAAGCATTTTTCAAGATGGCGCGCGGATCCCCAGGGAATGGGCGGCCATCCGGCAGGTAGATATCGCAGATCAAGCGGGCAACTTTGCTTTCTGTTACCCACGGGAAAATGACCCACGTATCCAAATCAGGATACAGGTACATGTCTGACTCTTCAATACGGACATAGCCTTCGATCGAAGAACCATCGAACATCATTTTATTGTCCAACGCTTTTTCAAGCTGGCTGAACGGAATTTCCACGTTTTTGATGCTTCCCATCAAATCAGTAAACTGCAAGCGAATGAAACGAACATTTTCTTCTTTTGCAATACGTAAAATATCTTCTTTGGTATAGTGTTTGTTGTCTGTCACGTTCATTCTCCTCTCATTTTTCAAGCGCTTACGAAATGTTATTTATAGAACCGAGTGAGTTGTCCTTGGATGAGGGAAGGCTGATCAGGACGCTTACCCCCGCCGATCAACTGCTGCTTAAGCATTTTGTGCAATTGCGTGTCGGTCAATTCTTTACGTTTAACTTCCGTATGCTCGTTCAAAATCGTAGCATCTTCCGAATCTTTATCGACTGGGATGAGCACCTGCTTAATCCCCGCGATGTTCACACCTTTTTCAATTAAATCTTTAATTTCAAGAAGTCGTTCAACATCATTAAAGGAGTAGAGTCGTTGATTACCGCCTGTTCTGGCTGGAATAATAAGCTCGTGCTGCTCGTAATATCGAATTTGTCTCGCGGTTAAATCCGTCAGCTTCATGACGATTCCGATGGGGAATAACGCCATATTTCTACGTATTTCATCACTCATGCTAATCACTCCTGCAAAGTTAAGTACCTCACCCCTATTGTACCTTTGTAACAAAAACGTGTCAAGGTGTGTAAGGTTTGTTCACAGTCTTAATTTTCAAAGCAATTCCTTTTCTACCATATGTTGGATCGCCGTGAGCACACCTAACTTGCAGTGTGAATAGGTGAGCCCGCCCTGCATGTACGCGATGTACGGCTCCCGAATCGGAGCATCGGCGGACAGCTCCAGGCTGCCGCCTTGAATGAATGTCCCGGCCGCCATAATAACGGGATGCTCGTAGCCGGGCATATCCCACGGCTCCGGCACAACGTGCGCATCCACGGCAGCAGCCTTCTGGATGCCCTGCACGAACGTGATCAAATGATCCGCGGACGTAAAGCGGATCGCTTGAATCAAGTCCGTCCGCTGAGCGTCCCAACGCGGATGGCTCTCAAAGCCCAGCTGTTCGAACACGGCCGACGCGAACACAGAGCCCTTGACCGCTTGCCCGACCAAATGCGGGGCAAGGAACAGCCCTTGAAACATGGCGCGCGTCGCACCGAGCATGGCCCCGACTTCGCCCCCAATGCCGGGGGCGGTCAATCGGTAGGCGGCGAGCTCTACGAGGTCCTGCCGCCCTGCGATGTAACCGCCGGATGGGGCAATGCCGCCGCCGGGATTTTTGATCAGCGAGCCGGCCATCAGATCGACGCCGACCTGCGTCGGCTCTTGCAGCTCGGTGAACTCGCCATAGCAATTATCGACAAAAACGATAAGTTTAGGGTTTATTTCTTTGACGAATCGGACCATCTCGCCGATTTGCTCGACGGTGAACGACGGCCGCCACGAGTAGCCGCGCGAGCGTTGAATGCCGATCACCTTCGTGTTCGGCTGAATGGCCGCAGCGATCGCAGGCCAGTCCGGCGCGCCTTCTTCCGTCAAGGCAACTTCGCTGTAGCCAATGCCGAAGTCCTGCAGCGAGCCTGTGCCGTCGCCGGGTTTGCCTATCACCTTGTGCAAGGTGTCGTAAGGTTTCCCTGTGATGTAAAGCAGATGCTCGCCAGGCCGAAGCACACCGAACAAGGCCGTCCCGATCGTATGCGTACCGGACACAAAATGCGGCCGAACAAGCGCAGCCTCCGCTCCCATCGCATCGGCATACACAAGATCGAGCACCTCTCTGCCGCGATCATTGTATCCGTAGCCTGTCGAAGTGGCGAAATGATAATCACTGACTTTATGTTTCTGAAAAGCGCTAATCACTTTCCATTGATTAAGATCGATTGTTTTCTCAATATGACGAAAAGCGCTTTCGGCTTGGCGCTCTGCGCTTTCCATCAATGACATGACTTTATCCCCGAATTGCATAATTAATAAATCTCTCCCTCGCTGTCATGAACCTCTTGCTGCGCCTGCTGGTCGTAAGCGACCAACTGATAGGCCACTTTCACATAATCATCTTTGTTGACACGGACTTTGAACAACATATCCTCGCCGTCTACATCCGTCTCAAGCACATCGCCGATCCGGTACATCAAAGAGATGACGTCTCCTTTGTCGGCCGGAATGCGGAACTCCTTACTCTCGCCCATGAGCCTTTCTTGAATGGCGATTCTTAGACGCTCCAAGTCATCCGTGTTAAAAGCGCTGATCTTCAGAAATTCGCCTTCCGTCGTCAGCATTTCCCGCTCTTCCTGTGAACAAGCATCGATTTTGTTGAAAATCGTAAGCTGTTCCTTCTGATGGGCGCCCAGTTCTTCCAATACTTCACCAACGACGCGCATTTGCTCGTTACGCATATCCGTTGAACTGTCGACAACGTGCAAAATAAGATCCGCCTCATTGGCTTCTTCCAAAGTCGCCCGGAATGATGCAACGAGATCATGCGGCAAGTTTTGAATGAATCCTACGGTATCCGTCAGCACAATTTCCTTGCCGCTCGGTAGTTCCATCGTACGCGAGGTCGGATCTAAAGTAGCGAAAAGCTGATTCTCAATATAGACGTCCGCTTGCGTCAATTGTTTCAATAATGTTGACTTCCCGGCGTTCGTATAGCCGACCAGAGCAACTTGGAACACACCGGTTTTCTTCCGGCGCTCCCGGTGCAAGGTGCGGTGCCGAACGACTTCTTCAAGCTGCGCCTTCAGCTCGTCTATGCGTCCGCGGATATGCCGGCGGTCTGTCTCCAGCTTGGACTCCCCCGGTCCTCTCGTTCCGATACCGCCGCCAAGTCTGGAGAGGTTTTTCCCCTGACCGGAAAGTCTCGGAAGCAAATAGCTCAGCTGTGCCAGCTCGACTTGGATAATACCTTCACGTGTTTTGGCACGCTGCGCGAAAATATCCAGAATCAGCTGTGTGCGGTCAATAATCTTGACGTCGAGCGCCGCTTCCAGGTTGCGGACTTGAGCCCCCGACAGCTCTTGATCGAAAATCGCCGTGTTTCCGCCCAGCTCCTCCAGTCTTGCCTTCAGCTCTTCGACTTTTCCTTTGCCGATGAACCATTTGGTGTCCTTCGTCTCTTTATTTTGCGTCATCGTTTCCAAAACCTGCACACCGGCAGTTTCGGCCAGCTTCACTAATTCCTGCAGCGAATACTCGGCTATCGCTTCATTGCGTTTCTGCTTCTGTGTGACCAGACTAACAAGCACAGCGCGGTCATCGATCTCTTTTTCAACCATATGTGAAGTTGTTTTCATTTAATATCGTCTCCTTTGTCTCGCAGTTTCACGATTGAAATCCCTCTCAAATCAACGGATTCCTTCATCATTGTGTAGGAAATGCTTGGGAAAGTCAATTTGCCGGGCAGGAAAATTCAATTATAACAAAGCTGGTAGGGAATTGAATATGGGGCTCCATCCGTTTCTTGAAATCGCTTATGCTATGCTACGGACACAGCGGCCGTTATCTCCTCATAAAAGATGATATCTTTCTGGGACGGACACCAGAGCCCCTTATTAGCCGATTTTGCGACGAAAGCAGTCCCCTAGTGAGCCAATAACAGCACTTATGTCCGTTACATGCTCGAAGAGATCCTTTTCCATCCAATAAGGTCTCCTCTGTCCATTCGTGAGGACAAATGCGCTAACGCCGTTACAACTGCTCGACCGGATAGCAAACAGTCTTCCAAGGCTTTTCGTCATTGGCCAAGGTAAGCTAATTGCCGAATACCTGGGATTGGAGGGGAAAGACGGTCTCTGCAAATAAAAAACGACTTAACTTATAGGAAGTTAAATCGTTTTACACGTTCATTTAAATTTAAGATCTTCAGGCCGTATGGACATTAACTCCGATTTGGAAGGAGCATTCACATATTGGCTAAGCAATCTCACCGCTTGATGCCTCATCGCCTTCTCCAAAATATTGCGGACATACCTCGCATTGCTGAAAGCCCGCCATGTGGCGGCTTTTTCGTCAGTTAAATGCTGCTTCAGCTTCATTATCGATTGCGGCATGAGCACATATTCACGTTCCTTAGCCATAAGCTCCGTAATTTGGATCAATTGTTCAATCGGATAATCCTCAAAATCAATTTGAATCGGGAACCGCGAAGGAAGCCCGGGATTCGTTGCAAGGAATTGCTCCATTTCGTCACTGTAACCGGCAAGAATCAGTATGAAGTCATTTTTCTTATCTTCCATCCCTTTCACAAGCGCATCGATCGACTCCTTGCCGAAATCTTTATCCCCGCCTCGCGCCAAGCTGTAAGCTTCATCGATAAATAGGATGCCGCCCATCGCTTTTTTCATTAATTCCCTTGTTTTCAGCGCCGTATGCCCGATATATTCACCTACGAGATCCGCGCGTTCCACTTCAATAAAATGCCCCTTGCTCAGCACACCCATCGCGTGAAACATTCGCCCCATGAGCCGGGCTACCGTCGTTTTCCCCGTTCCGGGGCTCCCTTTGAAGATCATATGGTACACATGCGCATTGCTGCTTAAACCGGCTTCAGCGCGAAATTGCGAAATTTGAAGGAGCGCGTAAATTTCATGCACCAATTCTTTGACATTATCAAGGCCTATCAATTGATTCAACTCTTTGAAAATATCCGACAGCGGACCCTCAAGCGGTGTCCTTTTCCCGGTTTGCTGCGGTTCTGCCTCGGGCAGCGGCGAAGCATGAATCTGGTCGCCGGCGCCGTCAACTGCGCGCCGATGCTCTGGCTGCCGCAAGACGATGTTGATCTGTCTGGATGGCAAGCTCCGACCACTCATGAGGATCACCTCGTTTACAAGTTGGTTTCGATGGATGGTATCTATCCATCCTACGCTCGTTCCTTGCATTTTAGACCGATCGCAGAAGCTCGCGCGAACAGAAAGGGCTTCCGAACCATGTCCGGAAGCCCCTTTACTTTATTTTGCCCCTGCGCCGTAGGCTTGGGTGATCGTGTAATGCTCTACCACCGGAAACGGGTCGTAGAAGTGATGCAGCAATTTGCGCCATTCCTGATACTCGGCTGAACCCCGGAATCCTTCTGTATGGTCCTCAAGGGTCTCCCATTGCACAAGGAGCAAATACTTATTGCCATCCTCCATGCAGGTTTGCAGCTCATGCGAAATGTATCCTTTCATCGACGAAATGATGGATGACGCTTGGCGAAAAGCGGCTTGGAACGCTTCATTTTTACCTGCAATGACAGGGAGAACGGCTACTTCCAATATCATACTAATCCCTCCGAATGAAATTAATGTTAGAAACCGAATGCATCATCATCTTCAAAATGAGACGTATCCGCGTGAAGCCGGATGTGCGGCTCGTTATTTACGATTTCTACTAAACTTAGGCAGGTAGGTTGAAAATAAGGCGGGTTCCACAGCTCCGAAAGGGCCCTCTTCTCAAAATGGGCCATAATCACTTTCAACGTAACCGTATGTGAAACAAGAGCAATAGTTTGACCCTCATGGGCGGCAAGCATCCGTTCGAGTGCCGGCAGTACACGTGCCTGGAGATCTGAATAAGACTCCCCTTTCACAGATTGATACTGCTCTGGGTTGCGCCAGAAGGCATGAAAGTTGTCCGGCTCCAGCTCCTCTATTTCACCCGAAATACGCCCTTCCCAGGCGCCTAAATTCATCTCCCGCCACTCGTCAGAGGCTTGGATGGCAAGATCGCGATCACCTTTAATGATGTTGGCGGTCTGTAAGGTCCTTCCGCTGCTGCTTGCGTATAATGCTTCGAACGGAACCTCCTTCAAAGCATAAGACAACCATAGAGCTTGCTGCTCGCCCAAGGACGACAGCGGTGAATCCATATGCCCTTGCATGCGGCGCTCCACGTTCCAAAGCGTTTCTCCATGCCGGATTAAATAAAGCTTAGTCATTGGCCCAATCTCCCCTCCTCTTGCAAGTAATGTCCTATGTTAACATCAGTAAAGCAACGAAGGAATCCATATCCAAAGAGCCGAAATAACGACGAAGTTCAACGTCCGCCAGCCGTTCTCGAATGACAGACTCTTCATAGCGGGAGCCTCGAAGCACGTCCTCCAATTCAGCGACATCACCGGCTCCAAAGAAATCCCCATAGATTTTCAAATCCTGAATATGCCCTTCTTCAATCGATAAACGAACATCCAGCTTCCCAACACCTTCGAAACGTTTGGAGTTTTGTACGGAGCTTTTAGGCGATTTGCCATAGTTCCAGTCCCAATTCGCATAACGCTCTTCGGAAATCTGACGGATAAGGTGCCAATCCTCTTCTGTGAGCTTGTACGCTGGCACGTCGGCGGCATTCATTCTAAAAATAGAGGAAAGAAGCTTCAAACGGAAATCCGCTATCGTCAGCGATTCGTTCAGAAATTCAACAATGTTAGCGACTCTGCTGCGAATCGATTTGATGCCTTTGGACTGAATTTTGTCCGGGCTAACCTTGAGCGCAGAGACGACATGTTCAATTTCAGAATTGAATAAAAGGGTGCCGTGACTGAACATCCGCCCCTTCGTTGCAAACTGCGCATTGCCGGATATTTTGCGCTCGCCCACTTGAATATCGTTTCGCCCTGTTAAAGCGGCCTCCACCCCAAGCTGGTGAAGGGCTTCTACCACGGGCTCCGTAAACTTTTGAAAATTGTGAAACGAGTTGCCGTCATCCTTGGTAATGAAGCTAAAATTCAGGTTGCCTAAATCATGATAGACCGCTCCGCCTCCGGAAAGTCTTCTTACGACGTGCAGCTTGTGTTCTTTCACATATTCCGGGTTGATTTCTTCCAGCGTGTTTTGATTCTTGCCGATAATAATCGACGGTTCGTTTATATAAAAAAGCAAATAGCTTTCATGGTCAGGAAGATGCCTTAACGCATACTCCTCTATCGCCAAGTTTATTCGCGGATCCGTAATTCCCTCGTTATCTATGAATAGCATGATCAAGCTCCTTCAGTCAGTAAGTTAAATCGTTCGTCATGGTTCTATTGAGTGTTACCATCCCTAAAGCTTGGTAGAAAGCGATAGCTCCTTCATTAAACTCCCAAACGTTAAGCTCGAGCGAGGAAGCACGACGTTTCCGTGCCCATTCTAAGGAGGCCATATAGAGAGCCTTTCCTATGCCTTGGCGCTGAAAGTCCGGCGATACGGCCAACTCGTTCAAATATGCGAATGTGCGAGGCACGAGCGCTTCATACGAAGGGCTTTTCTTCATTTCCAGCATTGCCACGCCAACTGCATGTCCGTCTTTGTCAGCGACCAATATCGCTTTATTCTGCTGGTCGGAAAAGCTGCGATACCAGCCCATCGCAACGACCCTGTCCAATCTAGCAAAACGCTCAGGTAAAGCTGCCGCATGTTCCTCTTGCCCGTATCGAATGATGGCATTCACAGCCTCATAATCTTCAGACCGTGCATGGCGTATGGTGAAATCCAAATCCAAGTCCAAGTCCAACCACTCCTGCAACCAATTTGCGGTTTCATTCCGTTGTTTTATAGCTTACCGCAAAGAACAAACTTTTTCCACTTTTATGATTGTATTTTTATGCATATTTTCGTATACTTATTAATAATATTTCCTGTGATCCGAAAGGAGTTTATGCAAAATGAACGATTCACTCACCTTTAATAAGGCTATCGATGCGCTAGCAGCCGACATTTGGCCTGCCGAAATAACTGCATGCCTCGATAATTGGCAGCTGCGGGCCACCCGCGGTGTCACCAAACGCGCAAATAGCGTGCTCGCGATCGGCGAGGTTCCCCAGAATGCTGACTGGCTGCCGCTTATCGAGCGATTTTATGCCGACAATGGCTTGCCCGCCATTTTCCATATTAGCGAGGCCTCGCCGCCAGGGCTGGATGCGTTGCTGGATTCGCACGGATATGCGCTGGGCACCCCTTCTCTCGTGATGATCGCGAACTCTCAGGATACCGCCGCCGCCGCATTACAAAAGCTGGTGAGACGGGACGTTGCTGCCCTTAAGGCAGAATGGGTTACCGAAGCGGATGAAGAATGGCTGGACGCCTTTCTCAGGCTGGAATCGTATCATCAGGAACTCAAAGAAAGTTACAAAGGCATCTGCGAGCGGATTTCCGAGGCCAAAGGATTTGTAAAAATACGGAAGGACTCACACATCATCGCCGTTGGCACGGCTGTCGTTCAAGGCGAATGGGCCGGATTTCTCAATGTCGTTGTGAGCGAAGCGGAGCGCGGTCAAGGGGTGGGCTATTATTTGATGCAAGCCCTCACAGCTTGGAGTATGGTGCATGGTGCCGCTCAGCAGTATTTGCAAGTCGTCGCCTCCAATACAGCCGCCGTTTCGTTATACGAAAAGCTCGGCTATCAAACTAAATATGGCTATCATTACCGGATTAAGTATGATTTGCGCCCGGTTGCATCATCCTAACAAAGAATTTTGTTTAGGATGAAAGGAGCCTGATTTCATGGCTACAGCTACAGAAAAGAAACCCGTTTTCCCGCCACAGCACCAAAACCAGCAGCCTGGCATTGAGTCGCAGATGAACCCGCGGCCTGAATTTGACAACACGGCCTACAAACCGGCCGGCAAACTGAAGGATAAGGTCGCGCTAATAACCGGAGGCGACAGCGGCATAGGCCGCGCGATCGCACTCGCCTATGCCAAAGAGGGCGCGGATGTCGTCATCGTCTATTTGAATGAGCACGGCGACGCGGAAGAAACAAAGCGGCACGTCGAGCAGGCTGGACGTAAATGTCTGCATGTCGCAGGCGATATCGGCGACGAGAGCTTCTGCAAGAAGATCGTCGGTCAGGTTGTTCAACAATTCGGGAAGCTCGATATTCTCGTGAACAACGCCGCCGAGCAGCATCCGCAGATGAGCATTGAGCAAATTACGTCAGAGCAGCTGGAAAGAACATTTCGCACCAATATTTTTTCACTTTTCCATTTAACCAAAGCAGCCCTTCCCCATTTGAAATCCGGCAGCGCGATTATTAACACAGCCTCCATTACGGCTTATCACGGGCATGAGCAGCTCATCGACTACTCTGCTACAAAAGGCGCGATCGTCTCTTTCACACGCTCCCTTTCCCTGCAGCTCAATGCCAAAGGCATTCGCGTGAACGCCGTCGCTCCAGGCCCCATCTGGACGCCGCTGATTCCTTCTACCTTCAAGGAGCAGGAAGTGGCCACATTCGGCTCAACGACGCCGATGAAGCGCGCTGGGCAGCCAAGTGAGCTGGCGGCCAGCTATGTCTTCCTGGCCAGCGAGGATTCATCCTATATGGCGGGTCAAGTGCTGCATGTGAATGGCGGCACGATCGTTAACGGATAAACGGCATAACAATCGAGTAGGCCCATGCGCATTTGCATGGGCCTCTCACAGATCCGGACATGCGGGTCATCGCATCCGGCTCCTCCA